>WGSR01000080.1 GCA_014871545.1 Collinsella sp.
CACGGCCTTTCGCTCGGCAACGCCAACACCGCGGTCGACAACGAGGACAAGCAGGTGGCGGTCCGCCCTTGGATTCGCCTAGCCTTCCGCTTCCTGGAGCGCCATATGTAAAAGTAGACTACTTGCCCGTTTCAAAAAGTCTGCTTAGAGGAGGAGCCATGCTTGAGGGTACGTATGTGGTTTTGGCCCAGACGCCGGTGGGGAGCAAGCGCGGCGAGGTGACGTTTTCACATGGGGTGAACGGCGCGCTCAGGGCAGTACTAAACGTCAGGGGTCTCAATATCGCTCTCTCGGGTGCCCGCGCTGAGTGCGATTTCTTTGAGCTCTCGGGTACTATCTCCCACGTCTTGATGGGCAAGGCGCCCTTTACATGCACGGGGTCGGTTGAGGGTGATCGACTCACTGCTACCGCGCGGTCGGGTCCCATTTCGATCTCGCTGAGCGGTATGCGCAAAGAGCTTTCGGGGCGCACCGCATAAAGTTTGCGCAGGTAAACATCGGTATTTGACTTTATAAAATAGTTCAGAGCGCTATCATTTGTCGTTACGAGTTGGTTAGCCCCGGTAAACGGTTAACCGCGTCTAACGAAAGGATGAGCGCGTGAAGCTCGATACACTCGAGATTGGAAAGGACGCCGTTGTCGCATCGGTGGCATCGGACGATCAGGCACTCCGACAGCATATTTTGGACATGGGCCTAACTCCGGGCACCGAAGTTACCATGATGAAGTATGCCCCCATGGGCGATCCGCTCGAGATTCGCCTGCGCGGCTACGAGTTGACGCTGCGCAAGGACGATGCCGCACGCATTGAGCTCGTGGATGTGCACGACACCGATACCGGCCCGCGCGTTAACGCCGCAATCGGCACGACGGATCACCCGGCCCTGGGCGAAGGGACGTATTCGCCTCGTGCTGCCAAAACGGCCGTGCCCGAGGGCGCACCACTGCATTTTGCCCTCGCCGGCAACCAAAACTGCGGTAAGACCACGCTGTTCAACCAGCTTACGGGCTCCAACCAGCACGTCGGTAACTTTCCCGGCGTGACGGTCGACCGCAAGGACGGCACCATCCGTAACCATCCCGAGGCAAGCGTTACCGACCTGCCCGGCATCTATTCGCTGTCTCCGTACACGGGCGAAGAGATCGTCAGCCGCCAATTCATCTTGGACGAAACCCCCGATGCCATCATCGACATTATCGACGCCACCAACATCGAACGTAACCTGTACCTGACACTGCAGCTCATGGAGCTCGACCGCCCCATGGTCATCGCGCTCAACATGATGGACGAGGTGACCGCCAATGGTGGTGCCGTAGACGTCAACCTGCTCGAGAGCCTGCTGGGCGTGCCTGTTGTTCCCATTAGCGCTGCCCGCAACGAGGGCATTGGCGAGTTGGTGGATCATGCCTTGCACGTGGCGCGGTTCCGCGAGCGCCCCGGTCGCCTGGACTTCTGCGCGCCCGATGGTCCAGACGGCGGCGCGTTGCATCGCTGCATTCACGGCATCGCCAACCTTATCGAGGACCATGCCGCGACGGCGCATATCCCGGTGCGTTTTGCGGCGACCAAGCTGGTTGAGGGCGACGAGCTGGTGACCGAGGCACTTCATCTGGACCGTAACGAACTTGACGCCATCGAGCACATCATTACCCAGATGGAGGGTGAGGCCGGTACCGACCGTCTATCTGCACTGGCTGATATGCGCTTTAGCTTTATCGGCGACGTGTGTGGGCGCTGCGTCGTCAAGCCGCACGAGAGCCGCGAGCACGTGCGTTCCGTCAAGATCGACCGCATCCTGACGGGTCGCTACACGGCCATTCCAGCGTTCCTGGTGATCATGGGTCTCGTCTTTTGGCTGACGTTTGGCGTGATCGGCGCGGCGTTGCAGGGACTTATGGAGGACGGCATCGCTGCCATCATCGTCTCGGCTGATGCGGGCCTCAAGGCGTTCGGAACCAACGATGTGGTGCGCTCGCTGGCTGTCGACGGCGTGCTTACGGGCGTGGGCAGCGTGCTGACCTTCCTGCCGATTATCGTCGTGCTCTTTTTGTTCCTCTCTATTCTGGAAGACTCCGGCTACATGGCGCGCGTGGCCTTTGTTATGGATAAAGTGCTGCGTCGCTTTGGCCTGTCGGGCCGCAGCTTCGTGCCTATGCTCGTCGGTTTTGGCTGCACCGTGCCGGCTATCATGTCGACCCGTACGCTCCCATCCGAGCACGACCGCAAGATGACGGTCATGCTCACGCCGTTCATGAGCTGTTCGGCCAAGTTGCCGGTCTACGGTCTGCTGTGCGGGGCGTTTTTCCCGCAGGCGACGGTTCCCGCCATGGTCTCGCTCTATCTGATTGGCATTGCGGTCGGTTGCATCGCGGCTTTGGTACTCAACCGCACGGCATTTAAGGGCGACCCGGTGCCGTTTATCATGGAGCTTCCCAACTACCGCCTGCCGAGCGTCAAGACGACGGTGATGCTGGCATGGGATAAGGCCAAGGATTTTATTACCAAGGCCTTTACCATTATCTTTGCCGCTACGGTGGTCATCTGGTTCCTTCAGACGTTCGATATCCGCTTTAATGTGGTCGCCGACCAGTCGCAAAGCCTGCTTGCGGGCCTCGGCAGCATCATCGCGCCGGTGCTGGCGCCGCTCGGCTTTGGCGACTGGCGCGCCTCGACGGCGCTCGTCACCGGACTCATTGCCAAGGAGAGCGTCATCTCGACTCTCACGGTGCTTTTGGGCGCAACGTCGCCCGCGGCGCTGTCGACCATGTTTTCGCCGTTTACCGCCTACGTGTTCTTGGTCTTTACGCTGCTGTACCCGCCTTGCGTGGCGTCCATCGGCGCCGTCAAGAGCGAGTTGGGCGCGCGCTATGCCGTGGCTATATTCGCGTTTCAGGTGACGGTCGCCTGGATCGTGGCGTTTGTCGTGCATTCGGCGGGCATATTGCTGGGGTTGGCTTAGCTATTTATTGACGGCGCAACCTCTGTGTATTGAGTTGATTGCGGCCCTGCATCTGTACTGACGGATGCGGGGCCGTTGCTATATAATCGCCCACCGCCCAAGACAATCGGAGAGGTTTCCTACATGACTCAGGCAAGACAAGATGGCATCTCGCTCAAGCAGTGGCTCCCGCTTATCGGGCTCGCCTGTTGTGCGTTCGTGTTCAACACATCGGAGTTTATGCCCATCGGCCTTCTGACCGATATCGCCGCGTCGTTCTCGCTCACCGAGGCCCAGGCAGGCATCATGATCTCGGTCTACGCCTGGGGCGTCATGTTGCTGTCGTTGCCGCTTATGGTGTTTGCCTCGCGCTTCGAGTTCAAGCGGATGCTGCTGGGCGTGCTCGCCGTGTTCTCGCTCGGGCAGTTTCTGTCGGCCGTGGCGCCGACCTATCCTATTTTGGTCTGCGCGCGCCTGGTGGTCGCCTGCTCGCACGCCGTGTTCTGGTCGGTCGCTTCGATCATAGCCTCGCGCCTGGTCGATACGCGTCATGGGGCGCTCGCCATCAGCATGATCGCCACGGGCTCGTCCATCGCGCAGATCTTCGGCCTGCCCCTCGGTCGCGCCATCGGCCTGGCCGTGGGCTGGCGTATGACGTTTGCCGTGGTCGGAGCTTTTTCTGCCGTCGCGGTGGTGTACCAGGCAGCGGTGTTCCCGGTCATGCCGGCGGGCGAGCGCTTTACCGTCAAACAGCTGCCCGAGCTGCTCAAGAACCCGTTCCTCATCGCGCTCTACGTGGTCACGGTCTTTATGGCGACCGGCTACTACGCGGGTTACAGCTATATCGAGCCCTTCCTGGCGCAGGTCGCCCATGTCGACGCAAGCGCCATCACCATGACGCTGACGGCGTTTGGCTGCTCCGGTCTGCTCGGAAGCTGGCTGTTCGGCCGACTGTTCGATGGCCATCGCTTTCCGTTCTTGGCTATCACACTCTCCGGCGTGCCTGTGGCTCTGCTGCTCATGGGTCCGGTTGCACCGTCGCTCGTCGCCGTTCTCGCTGTTTGCGCGCTATGGGGCTGCTGCTCCACGGCCTTTAACGTGGCGTTTCAGGCCGAGCTCATCAAGTACACGCCGGCGGATTCGTCGGCCGTCGCCATGTCGATCTTCTCGGGCCTGTTTAACCTCGGCATCGGCACGGGCACCGCGATCGGCGGCGCCGTGGTTTCGGGTCCCGGTATCTCCTGGATTGGCTTCGCGGGCGGGGCGATTACCGTCGTGGGCGTCATCCTCGCCATTACGGTGCTGTTCCCGGCCATACGCCGCGCAAAGCCCGTCGCCTAATCACGTTCCCTCATCAGTTGCGGTGGAATAGAGACTGTTTGCCCGGTTTATTTGTCTCAACAGTCCCTATTTCACCGCAACTTATTTTGGGGGAGGGGATGCTCGGCGGGCATACAATGGATGGCGTTGCGTGAAAGATTGCCGGGAGGCTGCTATGTGGGCATACGAGACGACGTTCTACCAGATCTATCCGCTGGGCTTTTGTGGAGCTCCGCGCGAAAACGCCGCGCCCGTTGCCGAGGATGAGCTCGCCCAGGCTGCCAACGCTGCGTCCAACCCCGATGCACCCATCATGAAGATCGCCCAATGGGCCGACTACCTGCAAAAACTCGGTATTGGCGCTGTGCTGATCAACCCGCCGCTCGAGTCTGATAGCCACGGCTACGATACGCGCAGCCTGCGCCATATCGACCGCCGCCTGGGCGGGGATGCCGATTTTGCCGCTGTATGCGAGACGCTGCACGCCCATGGCATTCGCGTGGTGCTCGATGCCGTCTTTAACCATGTGGGCCGCGGTTTCTGGGCATTCCGCGACGTGCAGGAACGCAAGTGGGACTCGCCTTACAAGGACTGGTTCCACATCAGTTTTGACGGCGATTCCTGCTATGGCGACGGCTTTTGGTACGAGGGCTGGGAGGGCCATTTTGAGCTTGTGAAGCTCAACCTGCAAAATCCCGCCGTGGTCGATTACCTGCTTGAGTCCGTGCGTCGCTGGGCCGAGGTCTTTGGCATCGACGGCCTGCGCTTGGACGTCGCCTATATGCTCGATCGCGATTTTATGCGCCACCTGCATACTTTTACCCGTGAGCTCAAGCCCGACTTTGTGCTGATTGGTGAGACGCTCCACGGCGACTACAACCAGATCGTCAACGACGAGATGCTCGACTCCTGCACCAACTACGAGTGCTACAAGGGCCTGTACTCCAGCTTTAACTCGGTCAACATGTTCGAGATTGCCCACTCGCTGCACCGCCAGTTTGGCGGCGATCCGTGGTGCATCTACCGCGGCAAACATCTGCTGTCGTTTGTCGACAACCACGATGTGCCGCGCCTGGCAAGTATCCTTACCGACAAGTCGTGTCTGCGTCCCGCCTACGGCATGCTCTTTGGCATGCCGGGCATCCCGTGCGTCTACTATGGCAGCGAGTGGGGAATTGCCGGCGAAAAGGGTGGCCCCGATGGCGACTGGGCGCTGCGACCTGCGCTCGATGAGCCTGCGCCCAACGAGCTGACGGCGTTCATCACGCAGCTTGCGCACCTTCGCTCGGCCGATGACGCTGCGGCCTGTGCTCTCAACTACGGTGCCTATCGCAACGTGGTGATCCAGAACAAGCAGCTGCTGTTCGAGCGCGCCTGTGATGACGCGACGGTGCTCGTGGCGGTGAACGCCGTGGGCGAGCCTTACACCTTTGGCGCCGGCGAGCTCAACGGGTCCTTTGTCGACCTGCTTGCCGACGATGCGCCCACGGTCGAGCTGACGGGTACCCTTGAGCTTGCACCCTACGAGGTGCGCTATCTGTTGAGAGCCTAACCCATGGCCGTGTCTGACGAGGACTATCAACATATTGAGCATGGGTTTGAGCCTGTGTTCGACCAGCGCTCGCGCGTTTTGGTGCTGGGGTCGTTTCCCTCGGTGCTCTCGCGTGCAAATGCCTTTTATTACGGCAACCCTCAGAATCGCTTTTGGCGTGTGATGGCTGCGTGCCTCGGTGTGCCTGTGCCGCCCAACGAGGGCGATCCTTTGGCAAGCGGTGAGCCCGCGACGCTCGATGCCTCCATTGCCGCCAAGCGGGCCATGCTGCTGAACGGCGGCGTGGCCCTGTGGGATGCAATCGAGAGCTGTGACATCAAGGGCTCAAGCGACGCGAGCATTCGCAACGTTGTGCCGGCGCATATCGAGCGCATTACCGATGTCACGCCGATTGAGGTCGTTATCTGCAACGGCGGCGCGGCCGGGCGGCTCTACAAACGCTATCTACAAGAGCGGACGGGGCTACCCGCCATCGTGCTGCCGTCGACGAGTCCTGCCAACGCGGCGTGGCGTTTGGAGCGGCTTGTCGAGCGTTGGAGTGAAGCCGTTGACTGGGCTGTTATTTAATTTAGATTTTTGTTTGAGCGTGGGCGCCCAGACGTTTCAGAACGCCTCGCCAGATCGGCGCGGGCACGGCTGGCTCGGCGCAAACCATGCCGTCGGCGTCGACGTTGGCGGCATTGCCGCCGCCAAGTCGCTGTGCATGCTCGACGGAGCAGCCCATGCGCACGGCGCCCACGAGCTTGTCCATGGCCTCCGAAAACGGTCGCCGCAAGAGTCCCATGCGCGGGGAATGGCGAAGCGCTGCGATGCCGCTGCCGGCGCAGATGGCAACGCCGCCACACCACAATTGGTCATGGCGCTCACATGCCTTGTGCAGGCGAACGGCGGTCCCACGCGCCTGCTCAGTGCCCTCTTGTGCGGCTCGAATCGCGGCATAGACGCGCGTTCCCGTACCGCCAAAGCGCTCAAGCGCCTGCTCGATAGCAGTCAACGTCTCATCGTCAGCCATATCTTCAATGGCCAGCACGATGCCATCGGCAACGCCGTCGGCATCATCCGCCTTCAAGTCGACCGGGCGGGGGAGTGCGGTGCCGGAAAGTTGAGCATAGGCGGCGATGGCATCCTGCAGGTCCCAGAGCAAAAA
>WGSR01000081.1 GCA_014871545.1 Collinsella sp.
GCCGCCATCGAGCGCGGCGAGGACCGCAAGCTCTTTAACGAGGCCATGGCCGAGATCGGCCTGGAGGTCGCGCGCTCGGGCTATGCCTACAGCGTGGCCGACGCCGAGGCCATCGCCGAGCGCGTGGGATATCCCTGCGTGCTGCGTCCGAGCTTTACCCTCGGCGGCGCCGGCGGCGGCATCGCTCACACTCACGAGGAGCTCGTCTCCATCGTGAGCCAGGGCCTCGAGCTCTCGCCCGCCCACGAGGTGCTGGTCGAGGAGTCCATCGAGGGCTGGAAAGAGTATGAGATGGAGGTCATGCGTGACCACGCCGGCAACGGCATCATCGTGTGCTCCATCGAGAACCTCGACCCCATGGGCGTGCATACCGGCGACTCCATCACCGTGGCGCCGGCGCAGACCCTCTCCGACCTGGAGTATCAGCGCATGCGTGTCGCCTCGCTCGCCATCTTGGAGAAGATCGGCGTCGAGACCGGTGGCTCCAACGTGCAGTTTGCCGTGAACCCCCAGACCGGCCGCCTGATCGTCATCGAGATGAACCCGCGCGTGAGCCGTTCGTCCGCCCTCGCTTCCAAGGCCACGGGTTTCCCCATTGCCAAGGCCGCCGCGCGCCTGGCTGTGGGCTACACGCTCGACGAGATCGTCAACGACATCACCAAGGCTACGCCCGCCTGCTTTGAGCCCACGATCGACTACTGTGTGGTCAAGGTGCCGCGCTTTGCCTTCGAGAAGTTCAAGGGTACCGACCCCACGCTCACCACGCGCATGAAGGCCGTGGGCGAGATTATGGCGATCGGCCGCACCTTTGAGGAGGCCTTTGGCAAGGCCATGCGCTCGCTGGAGGACGGACACCAGGGCATTTGCGCCGGTGGAAAGGAGGGTGCCGACAAGCTGGGCGACGACGAGCTCGCTCAGGCCGTGGCAACCCCGACCGAGCATCGCATCTTCTTTGTGGTCGAGGCCCTGCGCCGCGGCTGGGATGTCGCGCGTATCCGTGCCATCTGCGGTATCGATCCGTGGTACCTCAACCGTATCAACGACATGGTGCAGGTCCAGGAGAGCATCCGCGGCCTGCGTGTGGAGGATATCGATGCCGACGCGATGCGCCTGCTCAAGCAGTACGGCACGAGCGACGCCGAGATCGCTGCGCTGACCGGCTCGGACGAGCGCTTTGTGCGCGCCTATCGCAAGGGCCTTGGCGTGGTTCCCAGCATGAAGACGGTCGATACCTGCGCTGCGGAGTTCTCGAGCGCCACGGAGTACCATTACAAGACGTACGAGAACATCTACCGCACGAGCCCGGATGCCAAGAAGTGCGTGGCTCCCGACGAGACCACGCCGGCGGACAAGCCCAAGGCGATGATCTTGGGCGCCGGTCCCAACCGCATTGGCCAGGGTATCGAGTTCGATTACTGCTGCGTGCACGCGAGCTACGCGCTGGCGGCCCGCGGCTTTGAGACCATCATGGTCAACTGCAATCCCGAGACCGTTTCGACCGACTACGACACGTCCGACCGTCTGTACTTTGAGCCGCTCACCTACGAGGACGTCATGGATGTCATCGATGTTGAGCGACCCGACGGCGTCGTGGTGACGCTCGGCGGCCAGACTCCGCTTAAGCTGGCGCGCATGCTCGAGGAAAGCGGCGTGAACATCATGGGCACCAAGCCCGATGCCATCGACTTTGCCGAGGACCGCGAGCGCTTTGCCGCCCTGCTCGACAAGCTGGGCATTATGTATCCGCCGGCGGGCCAGGCAACCTCGTTTGAGGAGGCCGAGGCCGTCGCCGCGCATATTGGCTACCCGCTGCTGGTGCGTCCGAGCTACGTGCTGGGCGGCCGCGGCATGATGATCGCCTACGATGCCGAGCATCTGCGCGATTATATGGCCGAGGCTGCACGCATTAGCCCCGACTACCCGGTGTATCTGGATCGCTTCTTGGAGGGTGCGATCGAGTCCGATGTCGACGCCCTGTGCGATGGCGAAGAGGTCTACATCGGCGGCATTCTGGAGCATATCGAGGAGGCCGGCATTCACTCCGGCGACTCTGCGACCTGCATCCCGCCGTTCAGCTTTAGCGAGAGCCTGCAGGCAAAGCTTTGCGAGACCACGCGCCGCATCGCGATGGCGCTGGGCGTACGCGGCCTGGTTAACGTGCAGTACGCCATCAAGGGCGAGACCGTTTACGTGATCGAGGCCAACCCGCGTGCCAGCCGCACTGTGCCGTTTATCTCCAAGGCCACCGGCGTGCCGCTGGCCAAGTGTGCGGCGCGTATCATGGCGGGCGATTCCATCGCCAGCCTGGGCCTGCCGAGCGACGAGCGTCAGCTCGATTGGTTCTGCATGAAGGAAGCCGTTATGCCCTGGGGTCGTTTCCCGGGCGCCGACGTTATCCTGGGTCCCGAGATGAAGTCGACGGGCGAGGTCATGGGTATCGCCAAGAGCTATCCCGAGGCATACGCCAAGACGCAGCTGGCGATCGACTACAAGCTGCCCGACCCGAGCGCCGGCAAGGTGTTCATTAGCGTGTGCGATCGCGACAAGCGCCACATCCTTTCGGTTGCGCGTATCCTGCGCTACCTGGGCTTTGACATCTGCTCCACCGAGGGTACGGCGCGCGTGCTGCGTGGCGGCAACGTGACGTGCGAGGTCGTGGAGAAGATTAGCGGCCCGCATGACGGCGAGCGCCCCAACATCGGCGACCTCATCGCCGATGGCAAGATTGCGGTGATCGTCAACACGCCGTACGGCCCAGGTTCGCGTGGCGACGGCTACCTGTTGCGTACCGAGGCAGTGCGCCGCGGCGTGACCTGCGTGACGGCGATGTCTGCCGCCAACACGTACGTGAGCGCCATCGAGGCGGTGCGTGAGGACCAGCAGGGTCACGGTAGCGCCAACGACATGGGCATGGACGTCATCGCCCTGCAGGACCTGCCGCAGTACACGGTGTAGTTGACCTGGCCGGCCGGGGCGGGAGGGGCCGAGATTTCCCCCTTTCGCTCCGGCTGCAAGCAGAGTCGCTCAGGAGGAAACTCGGCCCCTCCCGCTCCGGCCTGCGGTGACTCGGTTGCACCGTGTGCTGCGGAAGGGGCTTTGCGCGATGACTAGGGCTGAATAGAAAATGAGTGTGGGATCCGCCGTTCGTTCGAACGGCGGATCCCACGTTAATATTTCAGCCAACGTATGTCATGGCAATTCCCGGTAGGTCCCCGGGTGCCCCGCGGCGGGCTGGGTTTATTGTCTGAGCGACTTTGCGAAGCAAGGGGAGCGAAGATAAAAACCCAGCCCGACGCGGGGCACCCGGGGACCGCAGGGACGGGAGCAGCTATACTACTCTCAGTAGTTAAGGGTCGCGGATCCGCCGCGTCACCGCTCTCAACAGGAGGTCTTTGTTTATGGCAGATCAAAAGCCGGTTGTCGGGATCATCATGGGCTCCAAGTCCGATCTGGGTGTTATGGAAGGCTGCACCGTCGAGCTCGAGGCGCTGGGCGTGCCCTATGAGCTTGTCATTGCGAGCGCACACCGCACACCGGCGAAGGTCCACGAGTGGGCTTCGACTGCTGCCGATCGCGGCATCAAAGTGATTATCGCTGCCGCCGGCAAGGCCGCTCACCTGGGTGGTGTCGTGGCTGCCTTTACGCCGCTGCCGGTCATCGGCGTGCCTATGAAGACGAGTGACCTGGGCGGCATGGATTCGCTGCTGTCGATGGTGCAGATGCCTTCGGGCGTGCCCGTGGCCTGCGTTGCCATCAACGGCGCCAAGAACGCCGCCATCTACGCCACGCAGATTCTGGGCGCTTGCGACCCCGAGTACCGCAAGGTTATCGAGAAGATGAAGCAGGAGATGGCCGACGCCTAGGCGTTCCGCCGTTTCACCGCAGTATAAGGAGAGCCATGTCCGACTATCAGGGAAAACGATTCAAGGCTTCTCAGATTCCCGATCCGTCGAAGCCGGGTGCTGCCCATGCGGCACAGCAGGGTCGGACATCCTCTCCTCAGCAGCCGCGCGCGCCGCGCCCCGTGACGCCGGCGACGCATCGTCGACAGGACGCGCCAGCCGCATATCGACCTTCATCTTATAGCAACGCTAAGAAGCCGCCCCGGTCTTCATCGCATGCCGCGCCGTCGGATTACACCGAGCCGCCGCGCAAAAAGCGCCGCTCCATTATTCCCATTCTGCTCATCATCATCGGCATCGGCCTGATTGTCGCCGCCGCTGCCATCTTTATCAACGCGCAGATTGGCTATAAGCAGGCAAGCGATTCGTACCAGAAAATCGAGAAGCAATATGTAAGCGATAAGGACGCCAGCGGCGTGCCGATTATTGACTTCGATGCACTTGCTCAGACAAACTCCGAGATTGTGGGTTGGATTTACGCGCCGGGAACCAACATCAACTATCCCGTGGTGCAGACCAACAACAACTCCAAATACCTCAACACGCTGTTCGACGGTACGGCTAATGCATCCGGGGCCATTTTCCTGGATAGCAATGACACCGCGCCGGGCATGGTGGATCAGCAGACCACGATCTACGGCCACCACATGAATGACGGGTCGATGTTCAACGTGATTTCGGACACCGCTGATCAGGCAACGTTCGATAGCATCGAGTTCGTGTATTACATCACACGGGATGCTACGTATAAACTGCGACCACTGGCGACCAAAGTTGTCGAGGACACGTATGCCAAGGCGCGCACGACCAATTTTGAGGGCGACGACGGGCTCAAGAACTACCTGTCCGAGATGCTCGACGGTGCCTCTGCCGTGGCGAGCGATGCCATCGATCGTGCCGCTTCGGCAACCAAGGTCGTAACGCTTGTGACCTGTCGTTCGTTATCGCTGAGCAACACACGTGCCGTCATGGTGCTCACGCCGGTCGAGGAATAGATTATGGGCTACTCAATGACGGTGAAAGGAGAAATGATGCTCGAGAATGGCAAATCGATGCCTTCGGTTGATGCTTGGCTGCGCGAAGCCAAGGCCGATGTTTCGGCGGCTGATTGTGGGATGTACCTGACACACAACGGCGTGGTGCGCGCGACGCCCAAGGCCGAAGTGCGCGGAGTCGAGACCGATGGCGTGGCGCCAGGCCACAAGGTGGGCGGCATGGTGTTTGGCTTCGATGCCGAAAAGGTGCAGGCCGCTATCGAGGCGACGCGCACGATGCCGGGTATCGGCTATGTGCGCGTGTGGCTGGCGAGCGGCGAGCTTACCGTGGGCGACGACATCATGCTCGTGCTCATTGGCGGAGACATTCGCCCGCATGTGGTCGATGCGCTGCAGTCGCTCGTCGGCACCATCAAGAACGAGTGCGTGAGCGAGGTCGAGCGCGAGGCGTAAGGCCTCGTCGGCAATCCGAGTCTGTCTATAGCGAAAGCCCGCCGGCAGTTCATGTAGATCTGCCAGCGGGCTTTGATGTGTTGGAGCTATTTTGCTCTGGCGTTTGCTACACGCGTGTGGCGTCCTTGGGGCTCATGGTCATACTCTGAAAACGGTTCTCCATATATTCGTTATCGAAATGCTTGTCATAGAACTGTGCGACGGGAATATTTCGAACGGTTCCGTTGACGCGCTGATACCAATAGTCGAGCGATTGCAACGTCATGACGCCGTCGATCAACATGACGGCGGTCAGGATGACGGTAGCAGAGTAGCGGCGTTTCCATGGAATCATATTGATGAGCTTAAGCAGGCGCGGCAGCAAGACCTTGATCCAGATGAGGCCACCCAGGCCCCACATGCAGGCAAACGGCGTGCATGTGCGTCCCCCGGTCAATACCGCGATGGGATCGGGCATGCCGAATAGCCTAATGTGTGAATAGCTCCACGACACCACGCCAAATGAGGTCTGCATAAACCAGCCTACAAACACCTCGAAAGCGCCGCCGATCAGGGCACTTACCAGGAAAATGATCAGAGGATTCTTTTTATAGAAGCGGTTGAGCGCCATGGTCATGAGCACCGCGCCAAATCCGTAGATGGGGCTAAAGGGGCCAAATAGCATACCGGCACGGTCCTGATAGACGCCGGGATCGACGACGACCATATGCCAGACTTCCTCGAGAATGAGACCTAACACGCTGCAGACGAAGAATACCCAGAACAGGTTGAAGTAGTTGAGCTTGATGTAGCCCTCGCCGGTTTCGTCGCGGCCGAGCATCCCCTCGGCGGCGGCATCGCGGTCGAGCATCTCTTGCAGACGGCGCTGCAGTTCGCGCTCCTGGCGTAGCGTGGGGTCGACGGTGGCCGACAGCGCAATGAGGATGACAAGCTGGACGGCGGGGCGCAGCAGGAAGGGTCCGATGCCCTGGAGCATCACGTCAACTAAAAGCTCCACGACGGTAAATGCGATGAGGACGTAAGACAGGCGGGCGGCATTGCGCCGCTGGTCCTTGATGAGGTCCAGGCCAAAGACGATCAAGATGATCGCGCTTGCCGCCGAGAGCATAATGCCGGCGACGATAAGGCCAACCGCGACTAGGGTGTTATCACCGAGCTTAGCGGCGACGTTGCCGTTAATGAGTGCGGTGATGACCTGCCACATAAAGACGGCGACTGACGGGAGCGTGCCCACGCCAGATAGGGTGCACGGGACTGCGTAGACCTTGATGATAAGGGGGATCTTCTTGGCCTCCGTGGTGCTGGGGACACTGGGGTCGAGTTGATTTCGATCCATACGCTACCTTTCTCGTCTTGTAGTAGCCTACAAGGATACGCCGACGACCAGCTAAAAGACAGGACGAACGTCCCAATTGCAACAATGTAGCCCCTAGCGCGGGCGAGACACGGCGCACGGGAAGTCTTCGAGGCCGTTGCCCCTGAGAGTGGACTATCCAATAAAATGTTTGGTCGCAAAACGGATAATAAGCTCGGTGGGCTTTTAAAAAGCGCTGCTCATGCGCGGGGGAGCGCGTCGCGCCG
>WGSR01000082.1 GCA_014871545.1 Collinsella sp.
CGAGCTTGGGCAGGGCACCCTCGAGCGCACGGGCCTTGTCGATACCGGGCGCCGTAAACTCGAAGTACCAGTCGGCCGTAAACATACCCGAAAGCGTCTGAGTAAAGGGCGCGTACATCTCCTCGTGATGCGCTTGCAGATAGGCCGGGTCGCCCGCAGTGAGTAGCTTGTCCACAGGATAAGCGTCAGCGACCTCATGCAGGCTCTCCACCTCGCGGATCTTAAGATCGCACGCGTCGCGCTCATACTTGACGATATTCTTCTGCGAGCCGTCAGGCAGCGTGATCATGCAATGATACGAGTCCTCGACGTGTAAATCGCGACCGCGCGAAATCATAGGGATTACGTCAAAATTACGCAGGTGATCAATCAGGCGATGCAATTCGTCGGCAGGCATAGCTTGATCGAACAGCACCTCGTCGGTCTGGGCATCGACGACGTGAGCGCCGTTAAAGGCCACCAGCAGACCGTCATGGTTTTGAAGGTCGAGCTCCTGTGCCAACGCGTGCAGCCCCCATGCGGGACGGCCCGAAGCCAAAATGAGCTTAATGCCCGACTCCTGCGCCGCGAGCAGCTTCTCGCGCGTACGCGGGCTAATCACTTTCTGATCGTTGGTGAGCGTACCGTCGATATCCATCGCGATGGCTTTGATTGCCATATATGCCTCCATGTCATTGAACAACCTTGTCTGAGCCATCATACAGAACACCCACCGCGACTCCGTTTGCAACGGGCAAAAAGTCATATATTGTCTCAAACATGGACGGGACGCCATCTCGGGGCTCAGTCGTTCCAGCCCAAACGCCGAGCCACCACATGCAAAGCTAACGACGCTAAACGCGGCCGCCCCACCGACCTCATTTCATCCCGGAGAAATAAATTTCAAAATTAGTTCTTGTCAAATCAGCAAAACGAACGTACTTTAAAGATGACCGCTCCGGTGGTCATCGTTTGATCGAGCATATTCAGTTTCAGTTTTCAGCGTGTAAGAGAAAGAAGATCGGCAAAGTACAACCCCAAACGCAATGACAACTTAATGAGGTAACTGCCACATGTGAGGCGCCCAGGGCATTGCTGTCTCGATTTTGAGCACGATGCCTTCCGCCTTGCATGGGCCGTTCCATCCCGCCCCTGCAGCAACTGCCTCACGGGCTCATTGAAAACCGCATAGCACCCCAACGTCAGCACATCACCCACGGCAAGCACATCACTCACGACAACCAACACATCAACAAACAGCACGAACATCAACCGATTGGAGAAGCTATGACAAACCACCACGCTGAAGACGGCGATAAGAAAAGCATTCTGGATGCCCGCATTGAGCGAGCATATGCAAACGAATATGACGCCGCCTTTGCCGCCGCGACCATCAAGAACTACGCGTCGCTACCGCTCGCGACGATCTTGGCCGACCGCCCTCAACTGCTGAAGCACTGCACAAAGATCATGGGGGACCCCGACATTCGCAAGCTGACAGACCCCTATGCCCCAAAACGCGACAACGATTCGTACGTTCTTACCGTAGGCTGCCTAGCCCATATGCTTACGGCGCTCGACACGAAACTCAAGCTCGAATGGGAACCCGACGAGCGTCATGAACTCGAAAGCAAGCGGAACACCCTGCGCACCGCACTGTTCATTCCGTTGGACGGCCTCAAGCGCTGCAACGTCGAGCTCAATACACAGGCGCGGCAAAAGCCCGGGACCACGGGACAGAAAACTCCAAGACCCCATGCGGCCATCGTCGACCGCAACCGATATAACCGCATGACCGCGCACTTTTCCGCCGAGGGAGCAGCCATAAGGACGCTGATCGACCTGCTGTGCCTCCTGAGCATCAACGAGCTATTTGAGGGCTATCTCGCCCTTGTTCCCGCGACGGCACCCAAGTCGGTAGCAAAGATCATCGAGACCTGCAGACGCCAGTTTGAGCGCCATCGCAATGGCAGCGAGATGAACGCCAGCATCGCGCAGTACTACGCGGCTCATTACAAAAATGACGGATGTGCCCCTGTCGAGCATCAGCTGCGGCTCGCCTACACCACGCCCGCCGCAACGCTCCATCGCTTTGGAGCCCTTGGCGCTTGCGAGCCGCACGAACAGGCAGCCTGCCCCACAACCGAGCTCGATCTCAGGCTCGGACGAACCCTGTAGCCCACCAGCCTCTGCGCGGGCTATAACCCTATTCCACAACACAACCAACAGAAAGGAGTCCCCATGGACACCAATCATTCCCCCATCATCAGCCCCCTCACCATGCGTGAATCCGCCCGAGGTATCACGCTCACCAGCATTTACGATGAGATGCTCGCCCGTCGCGAGCTCTCCGTCATGGGAAACATCGAAACCCCGATGGCTCACGACCTATGCCAGCAGATCCGCTTGCTCGATGCCACCGACCCCAGCCGTCCCATCACCATATTTGTCGCCAGCGCCGGCGGAAGCGTACGATCGGGTCTTGCGATCTATGACGCCATGCGCCTCGCATCGTGCCCCATCCGCACCGTTTGTCTGGAATTCGCCGCGTCCATGGGTGCCGTGATCTTTATGGGCGGTGACGATCGCCGCATGGCGCCCCATGCAGAGCTCATGATTCACGACCCGCTGATCCCCCAGGGGGCAGGCGGCTCGGCACTTGCGCTGCAGGAAACCAGCCGGCGTCTCATGCAGACCCGCAAGACCCTCACGCAAATCCTCTCGGACCGCAGCGGCCTCACGCCCAAGCGCATCCAGTCCCTCACTGCAAAAGACACCTACCTTTCGGCCGAGCGCGCCGTCGAGCTCGGCTTTGCCCACGAAATCCTCTCGACCACCAAGGAGGTCGCCCATGTCTAACCTCGCCAGCCGCCTCGCCGCATCTGAGTCCGCATCGTCCACCATCCTCGCCAAGGATCGAACGCTTCCCTGCGACACCCGCCAAACGGGACTCAACAACAATGCACTTGTAATCGGCCCCTCGGGAGCCGGCAAGACCCGAAACGTCCTCAAGCCCAACCTGCTGCAAATGAACGCAAGCTACATCGTGCTCGACACCAAAGGTACGCTCTGTCGCGAAGTGGGACCCGTGCTGGCAGCCCACGGCTACCGCGTGCAATGTCTCAACTTCGCCGACCTCAACACCGTCCCGGCCCTTGCGCCCGGCATCGAGCGCTGCGGCTACAACCCCCTGAGGCACATTCGCCGCAAGGCGGACGGCAGGCCCAACCAGCAGGACATCCTCTCGGTGGCAAAGGCCATCTGCCCCATCGAGGACAACAACCAGCCTTTTTGGGATCATGCGGCGGCAAACCTGCTGTCGTGTCTTATCGCCTACGTCACCGAACAGCTACCCACCGACGAGCAGACGATCAGCTCGGTCATCAAGCTGATCGAGCACCTGCAGGACGGTGCCACGGCCTGATTGTTTGACGACCTGATCACGACCGACCCCCAAAGCTATGCCCTCTCGCTATGGCGGCGCTACGCCATTACGCAAAATGCCGAGCGCATGCACGCGAGCATCGTCGGCATCCTTGCCGAAAAGGTCATGTGTCTGGGATTCGACGGTGCGGCACAGCTCTATCGTGAGTGCCATCAGGTGGACTTCGCCTCCATGGGACACACCCCCTGCGCCCTGTTTGTAACCGTAAGCGATATTGACCGCAATCTCGATCCGCTGACCGGCCTCTTTATTTCGCAGGCGTTTATGGGCCTCATTCGTGAGGCCGATAGGCAGCCCGACGGCAGCCTGCCCGTGCCCGTGCGCTTTATGCTCGATGACTTCGCAAATCTGCAGATCCCCCAGATCGACAACGTGCTCTCGATTATCCGAAGCCGCAACATCTGGGCAACGCTGCTGTTGCAGTCGACCAACCAGCTCGATGTGCTCTATGGCGAGGCACGCGCACGCTCCATCATGGGCAACTGCGACACGCATCTGGTGCTGGCGTTCCAGGATCCCGAGAGTGCCCGGGTGTTTTCTGACCGCGCCGACGCGCTGCCCGGCACGCTCATGGCGACGCCGATTGATCGCTCGTGGCTCTTTGTACGCGGTCGCATTCCCGAACAGGTCGAGCGCTTTAGGCTCGAAGACCATCCGCTCTACGGGGAGCTGCCCGAGGCGCAGCGAGGCCATGCGGAGACCGAGATCTAGGCGCAGGGTTCCCGCAGCGCGCGGCGCCCCGGCGATGTTCCGCAAGGGCCGTGCGCCCCGGGACCACGGCAAAGCAAAGGGGCCCGCATCCGATAGGATACGGGCCCCTGACTATAAGGCGCGATGCGTTAACAGCAGCGACTACTTGCGGTGAGCGCGGTAGAACTCGATGAGCGCCTGGGTCGAAGCGTCCTGCTCGGCCTTGGCGGCGTCGTCGTGGAAGGCAGGGGTAATCTGCTTGGCAAGCTGCTTGCCCAGCTCGACGCCCCACTGGTCGTAGGAGTCGATGCCCCAGACCGTGCCCTCGACAAACGTGATGTGCTCATACAGGGCGATGAGCTCGCCGAGTGCAAACGGGGTCAGCGTGTCACCGAAGATCGAGGTCGTCGGGCGGTTGCCCTCAAAGCAGCGGGCCGGGACGATCTGCTCGGGCGTGCCCTCGGCACGAACCTCGTCGGCAGTCTTACCAAAGGCGAGAGCCTTGGTCTGGGCCAGGAAGTTGCCCAGGAACAGCTCATGCACATCCTGACCGCTATCGGTCGCAGGGTTGGCGGTATTGGCGAAGGCGATGAAGTCGGCCGGAACCACCACAGTGCCCTGGTGCAGCAGCTGGTAGAAGGCATGCTGGCCGTTGGTGCCGGGCTCGCCCCAGAAAATCTCGCCGGTATCGGAGGTCACAGCGCTGCCGTCCCAGCGGACGTGCTTGCCGTTGGACTCCATGGTGAGCTGCTGAAGGTAGGCCGGGAAGCGGTGCAGATACTGGCAGTACGGAAGCACGGCGTGGCTCTTGGAGCCGAAGAAGTTGACGTACCAGACGTTGAGCAGGCCCATCAGCGCGACGGCGTTGTTCTCGAGCGGCGTGTTGCAGAAGTACTCGTCGATGGCATGGAAGCCCTCAAGGAACTGCTGGAAACGCTCGGGGCCGAGCACGACGATCAGCGACAAGCCCACGGCGGAGTCAACGGAATAGCGGCCGCCGACCCAGTTCCAGAAACCAAAAGCGTTAGCGGGGTCGATACCGAAGGCCTCAACCTTCTCGAGTGCGGTGGAAACGGCGACGAAGTGCTTTGCCACGGCCTCGGCGTTCTGCTCCTCGGAACCGTCGATGGCACCCTGAGCCTTGAGCTGCTCGAGCATCCAGGTCTTGACCTCGCGAGCGTTGGTGAGGGTCTCGAGCGTGGTGAAGGTCTTGGAGACGATGATCACGAGCGTGGTCTCGGGATCCAGACCCTTGAGCTTCTCGGCCTGATCGTTGGGGTCGATGTTGGAGATATAGCGGCAGTCGATACCGGCGTCGGCGTAGGGACGCAGGGCCTCGTAGGCCATGACCGGGCCCAGATCGGAGCCACCGATGCCGATGGACACCAGGTGCTCGATCTTCTTGCCGGTAACGCCCTTCCACTCACCGGAGCGCACGCGCTCGGCGAAGGCGTACATGCGGTCGAGGACCTCGTGCACGTCGGCGACGACATCCTGGCCGTCAACGATGAGCTGACCCTTCTCGCCTGCCGGACGGCGAAGCGCGGTATGCAGAACAGCGCGGTCCTCGGTGGTGTTGATGTGCTCGCCGGAGAACATGGCGTCGCGGCGCTCCTCGAGCTTCACCTCGCGAGCAAGATCGCACAGCAGCTTGACGGTCTCATCGGTCACCAGGTTCTTGGACAGGTCAAAGTGCAGGTCACCAGCGTCAAAGCTCAGCTTGTTCACACGCTCGGGATCGGCAGCGAACCAGGCCTTGAGGTCGATACCATCGGCCTCAAGCTTCTCCTGATGAGCCTCGAGTGCCTTCCAAGCGGCAGTCGACGTAGCATCGATAGGTGCGGCAACAGTTGCCATAGAGTCCTCCTCAGCATACGGGCGCACGCCTCCATGCGCCCGGACATTCAGATGCCACTATTCTAGCGCAGGTCAAGACTACAATCAGCGAGCGTTGCCAATCGGCCCCCCAAACGGCAACCGATTAAAAAGGGACAGGCTTATTTTGGCAGGTCAAACGCTTTACCAACCAAAAATAACCCGTCCTTTTATGGCAAATATTAGGCCGCGGCGCAGATGCTACCGAGCAACTCACGCAGAGGAGACCCGATGCCCTCCAGCAGTTCGGGCGCGATAATGGCAAAAACGGGAACCTCACCGGTGCCCACGACAGCAGGCGCCTTGCCCTCCGAGAGAATGCATCCATAAGGGACAAAACCGTCTTCGCCGGCATCGAGCGCCGCCATGCGACGCGCGAGCTCGCGCGCAAAGCCAGCAGTATCGGCATCGCCAATCGCCAGGACAAAGTCCACGCCTTCGTCGGTCGCCAGGGCCACGGCTTCGTCGATCAGTTCGTCTCCCCCGTCGCCCCCAACCGAGCCGCAGCGGAAAAGTACGCGCTCGAGTAGGGCTCGATCAAGCGAGCCAAGTGCCGCCGAGACAAGCTCATCGCGCGTATGCTTGTCACCGCCCAACACGACCAGCGCCTTGGTGCCACCGTAGTGAGCGACCAATCGTCCGCACCAGCGAGCCACGTCTCCATCCACAACAAGGCGCGTCGGCATACCAAACCCGTAATTGACCATCTTTCCCACAACCCTTCCGTGCACATAGGCGGTATCAATCGTTAGGCTCATGCTACGAAGCGAGCTTTTCCGAGCTGTTTCGC
>WGSR01000083.1 GCA_014871545.1 Collinsella sp.
AACCCATACATGATAGCGTGCGCAGGCAAACCTGCATATAACCCGCACGGAATGATTGGTGCAAACAAACCTGACCCCATTGCACCAAGGGCTTGCTTTTTGGCTAGAGCGTTTGGAGTAGAGCGATGAGGAAGCGGATGCCTTGGAGGTAGGCGCGACGGGTGATGCGCTCGTTGGTGCCGTGGACACCGCGGTCACATTCGTCATCGTCGACCACAAAGGCGGAGAAGCGGATGCACTCGTGACAAATGCGCTGGTAGTTGGCGGCATCGGTTGCACCAATCACGGTCGAGGGCACAATGCTCATCGGCTCTTGGCCCACCGCAGACGATCCGTTTTCCTCCGTCCCCTTGGGATCACGGAAATAGCGGGCGGCGATGGCGCGGACGGCCTCGAGCCCCGGACCGCCCACGCGCGGGGACGGCGAGGGCTCGGAGCTGCCGGGGCCCAGCTCGACCTCGACTCGGTCAGCGAGCCCAGCGGCGGCAACGGCCTCGCGGCAGCAGGCCACGACATCGGCCACGCTCGTACCCTCGAGCATGCGGAAGTTGATATTTGCCCACATATCCTGCGGCATTACGTTGGCACCGGTACTGCCGCCTTCGATTTGCGTGGGCGCGCAGGTGGTGGTCACAAGCGGGTACAGCTTTTTGCTGGCGAGGCAGTCGCGCACGATGGCATCCTTGCTGGCAGCAATCTCGTCTGCGGCATAAAGCCCCAGCTCGATGAGCTGCGCGGCAAGCAGATCGGTCACACGCGCCGGCCACTCGATATCGCAAATCGCGGCAATAGCGCGGCTGAGCACTTCGAGCGACGTGCCGCCGTAAGGGTTGGAAGAATGCCCGCCTTCGCTCTTCGTCCTGAGCACGATATCGGCATATCCCTTCTCGGCAAGATCGGCATGCATAAGCCAACCCTCACCCGCGCTGTACTCGGCAGCCGCAACGATACGATAGTCGCCCTCGTCGATCAGGTACTCAAGCTCAACGCCACGCTCCTCGAGCGCGCGGCCAATGGCACCCGCGCCGCACTGCGTGGTCTCCTCATCCTGGCCAAAAGCCAGCAGCAGGGTTCGCTCGTGTTGCCAGCCGTGCGCCAGCGCATACTCAACGGCCTCCAGGATGCCCGCAACCTGGTCTTTCATATCGATGGCGCCGCGACCCCAAATATAGGTGTCGTCCACGTGCCCGCTAAAGGGATCGTGCGTCCAGTCCGTCTCGGTGCCCGGCACCACGGGAACCACGTCCATGTGGCCCATGAGCATGACCGGCTTGAGGGCGGGGTCGGCGCCGGCAAGCGTCACGAGCAGCGAATGGTCGATGAGCTCGACCTCGCCCGTCGCAAACACGCGCGGCCAGGCCTGCTGCATATAGGCGCGCAGGTCGGCAAACGCCTGCCAGTCCACCGTCTGGGCATCCATGCTCGAAATCGTCGGAAACGACAGCACGCGGCCCAGGCGCTCGCATGCGCCGACCTCGTCGATATCGGCAAAATCATCCTCGTGCGCAAAGAAACGCCAAACCTCGGCCATGACATCCTTTCGATTGTGATGACGAGGGCCGCCCCACCGGAGCGGCCCTGTCATGCAAACATTTGCGGTCGGTTATTTGTCCTCGAGATAACGCGAGAGAAACTCGCGGGTGCGCTGGTGCTTGGGGTTGCCGAAGAGCTCGGCCGGCGCGGCATCCTCGAGCACCACGCCCTTGTCCATAAAGACCACGCGATCGGACACGGTGCGGGCAAAGGCCATCTCGTGCGTGACGACGACCATGGTCATGCCGTCGGCAGCGAGCTTGCGCATGACCTCGAGCACCTCTCCCACGATCTCGGGATCGAGTGCGGAGGTCGGCTCGTCGAACAGCATGATCTGCGGATTCATGCATAGGGCACGAGCGATGGCCACGCGCTGCTTTTGGCCGCCGGACAGACGACCCACGGCGGCGTGCGCGAACTTCTCGAGCCCCACGCTCGTCAGATGCTCCATCGCGACCTTCTCGGCCTCGGCCTTGCTCATCTTTTTGAGCGTGACGGGCGCGAGCGTGCAGTTATCGAGCACATCCATGTTGTTGAACAGGTTAAAGCCCTGGAACACCATGCCGATGTCCTCGCGCAGCTTGTTGATGTTGCAGCGCTCGGCCGTGAGGTCCTGGCCGTGGAACCAGATGTGGCCCGCGTCCGGGGTCTCGAGCAGGTTGAGGCAGCGCAGGAAGGTCGACTTGCCCGAACCCGAGGCGCCGATGATGGTGACGACCTCGCCGGGGTTAACGGACAGGTCGATGCCCTTGAGCACCTCGAGCGAGCCGAAGCTCTTGCGCAGGCCCTCGACGCGGATGAGAGGCTCATTGGTCTGTGCGGCGGCCGCAACGCCGGTAATGGCGGTATCTGCCATGATGATTCTCCTCGTCTTTAGCCTAGTTGGAGCTGGGCAGCGTGACCGGAGCCTCGGCGCCGAGCTTTTTGCCAAAGGCCTCGAGCAGGCGGCTCGCCACGAGCGTCAGGATCAGGTAGACCACGAGCGCCACGCAGTAGACTTCCATCTGGCGATAGTACACGCCGGCGACGGTGGTGGTGGCGTACATGAGGTCGAACACGCCGATAACCGAGAGCACCGACGAGTCCTTGATGTTGATAATGAGCTCGTTGGTGAGCGCCGGAATCGCGTTTTTAATGCCCTGGGGGAACACGACTTTGCGCATAGCTTGCCACTGCGACAGGCCCAGCGAGCGTGCTGCCTCGGCCTGGCCGGGATCGATGGACTCGATGCCGCCGCGCAGGACCTCCATCATGTAGGCGGTGGAGTTGAGCGAGATGGTGACGAGGCCGGCGGTGAAGGTGCTCCAAATCTGGTTGGCCTGAGCGGTCTCGAAGCCCATGCCGCGCAAAACGGTGAAGCCCGCGTAATAGATGAGCAGACCCTGGACCATCATGGGCGTGCCGCGCACGATGGTGGAGTAGACGGTCGCAAAGCCGCGGCCGATACTCTTAAAGAAGCGCACCAGGTCGTTATCCACGCGGTCGAACGTCTGAATACGCAGGAACACAAAGAGCAGTGCCAGGAAGAATGCGATGACGGTACCGAAGGTGGCAAGCGCGATGGTGATCTCGATACCGCGAATGAAGAAGTCCCCGCTCTTGTAGGTCATGTAGACCAGGCTCGACAAAAAGTCGCTGGGGTTGGAATCCGAGACAATGCTCACCTGCACCAGGTCGATAAATGACATGACGCAGCGGTCGACAAAGAAGATCGCCGCAATAGCAACGACGACATAGCTGCCTAGGCGCGCGCCGCGACGGAAACGCTCGGAAACAAACGGCGATTTTTCGCGATAGTCGTTCCAGTGCATGAGTTTGGTGATCAGCGCCGCCACCGACACGACGAGCCAGGCCCAAAGGATTGTCCAGAGGCAGTCTTGGAAGATACCGGTGGGGGCCAAGAAGCTCATCGGCGTGGGGTTGCGTTGGCTAAACGCCAGGCCGAGCGCCGCGATAACGCTCGTGCCCAGGTACACATAACGGTGGTCGGCCTTGATAAAGGAGGCCAGGCGATTGATGGTTTTCATGCTGCCTCCCTATGCCGGCTGACGGTCGAGGCACGCGTCCCACATTTGGTCGCGCTCCTCTTGGCTAATGCCCTTGAGTGTCTTGTCGATGAGCTTAAGCAGCTTGTCCGAGCCCTTGCGGCAACCGACATTTGCCGTGACCTCCTGCTTAAAGCCCTCGCCCTCGGCAAACTGGATGGGGACGATACCGGGATTTTGGGCCATATAGCCCTTCTCATTCTCGGTGTTGTAAGTCACGGCGTCGCAGGTGCCCTGCAGCAGATTCGAAAACACCGTGGGGACCGAGTCGACCGGGTTTTTGTGGACAACGCCCGGGATCTCGTCGATGACGGTATCGAGCATGGTGTCCTTTTGCCCGAGCACCGTAGCGCCGCTAAAGTCGCTGAGCTTGGTCGCGTTTTGGTAGGGGGAACCCTCTTTTACGAACAGGCCAAAGTAGCCAATGAAGTACGGATCGGAAAAGCCGACGGACTCCTCGCGCTCGGGCGTGGCGCTCATGCCGGCAATGATGAGGTCGATCTGGCCGTTGTTGAGCGAATCGATAAGACCCGAGAAGCTCTGTTTGACGGCAACGGGCTCGCCGCCGAGGGCCTTGCAGACGATCTTGGCGATCTGCACGTCGTAACCATCGGCATAGGCGCCCTGCACGTTGTCGATGGGGATGGTGTACTCGCTGGCTTCGGAGACCTGCCAGTCGTACGGGGCGTAGGCCGCCTCCATGCCAATGCGGATCTTGTCCTTGCCGATCACGGAATCGGACAGGTCGTCGCGACCGCCGCCCGTCGTGGGCCGAACCACCTTGAGCGTTGACGGGCGCTGACAGCCGGCAAGCGCGCCGGCGACGACGGAAGCGCTCGCAGCGAGAGCGCTACCCAAAAAGATGCGACGGCTGCATACCGGCTGTGGATGCGCGTCGCGTTGATGGGGAGAATGCATAATCTGCCTTCCCTGTTGAATCGTATGCTGACGACTTAACAGGATACCGCTCAGCGCTACCTCCAGCAAATGCATATATAAATGCATATATGCAAGTTTACGAACTGAAAACGATTGGTAGTCGTTGGGGACGTTCTTAAACGACTAGTCAAACAAGAACGTCCCCAACGACTAGGCATGAAAAAGGCAAGGCATAGACCTTCTGGTCATGCCTTGCCTTTTGAATGACAAATTGTCGCCCTGGGCGGCGCGCAGCGTCGACTAGTCCGCCGTTCGTCAGAACGGCGGAACCTCTAGAATAAGGTGACGCTAAAGCTGCGGACGTCCGTCTCGCCCGGTGCCAGCGTAATGGTGTTGACCTTGTGCTCAAAGACATCGTCCTCGGTGTCCATGGTGGTGTGACCGGTCCAGGGCTCGAGCGCCACAAACGGAGCGTCGTTGGCGGCAGACCACACGCCAATGTACTTAAAGCCCTCAAAGTCGATCTTGACGCCGTGACCCGACTTGCGGCCGCGCAGCGTGAGCGTGGAGCCCGGGGTATCGGTGAACATGATGGCGTCGTTATCGAAGCTGCGGTGCGTGATGGGCAGCACGTCCGAGTTATCGGGAGCCTTGTAGCTGCCCTCGAACGTCATAAGACCGTCGGGCGTGATGATGGGAGCCTCGTTAGTCCAAGCCTCGGTAAACGCCAGCTCGTAATCCTCGAATGCCTCGTCCTCGGCACCGGGAGCCGGCACGTTAAAGGCAGGGTGACCGCCCATCGAGAACGGCAGATCCACGTCGCCGGTGTTGGTGACGGCAAAGGTCTGGGTGAGCGTAGCGTCGCCGGTGAGTGCATAGGTCATGTTGAGCTTAAAGTGGAAGGGAAAGGCCTTGAGCGACTCGGGCGTGTCGGTGATCTCGTAGGTTACCGAGGAGCCGTCCTCCGAAACCTCGACCAGCTTGTGCTCGACGATGCGCGCGAGTCCGTGGCGCGGCATCTCGCAGGTGCCGGCCGCAGACGTTGCCGTGTTGTTGCGCAGCGAACCCACAATGGGGAACAGGATGGGCGCGTGCTTGCCCCAAAAGGCGGGGTCGCCCTGCCACAGATACTCGTTGCCGTTGAGGGCAAGGCTCGTGAGCTGGGCGCCCATGGAATCGATGGCCGCGGTGAGGCCGCCGCGCTTGATGGTAGTGACGGTAGACATGCTACTTCCTCCAAAAGTAAACAATAGTGTCGAGGGCTATTGTCCCACTCTTGGCGGCTGGACGGGACGGCAGGCGATTATTGAGTAGCCATAGCGGAATGAGCGGCGAGCGCCTACTGGGTATCTACGTAAAGGTCGAACCCACCCTGCGGTGTGGTGTCGACCGTGTCGGGCGCCTGTGAGTTAAAGCTCACGGGAACCATGCGCTTTGAGGCGCGGAAGCGCGTGCCGTCGGTGGCGACGGGCGGTTCATCGACGGTGAGCTCGTAGTCGCCGGGCTTAAGTTCGATGCCGTCACCAGCGGAATTGACGTATTGATACTCGTCAATCGTCTGCCCTTTGAGCGTGCGCCCCACGATATGGATGAGCATTTGGCTGTCGCCGCGCGCGGTGTCCCACGTCGCGCCGTCCTTGACCTCGACCGACACATGTACCGAGCGCGTGCGGCCGAGCGATTGCTCGATAGACATCTCGACCCTGGCGGCGTCTTTTCGCTGCTGCTCGACATGGCTCCAGACGTTTCCAATTACCGAGCATGCGATAACGCCGGCCATGAAGGCGATAAGGATGGGGCCAAGCGGAGAGCGACGTCCTGCATCTTCCTCGCGAGACAGATTGGGGCGACGTGTGGGTGCGGGCGCCTGAGCGCCCTGCGAGGGCACGTCGAGAATACTGAAGGATGCCGTGCTGTCGGGATCGATGGTGTGACGCGGCTGCGGGGTCTTTGCCGGCGAGATCGACATGTCGGCTGGCTCGCCGAGCGTGGCCGTAGCGTCGGCCTTGGCCTCGTCTGCCTCGGCCTGGGCCCAAGCTTGTTCGAAGGTCAGGGGCTCGACAGGGTCGAGGGCGGCGTCCGAGTCGGCGGCGACGTCGTTGCCGGTCTCGTCCTCGTCGCTCGACACGTCACGCGGCGCGGGCTCGTCCCACCCCTCGTCCGGAGCCTCACCCTCGCTATACCACCATTCAAAGTTATCGATATCCATACGGGGCGCCCCTTAGGCCTCGCAAATAAACACT
>WGSR01000084.1 GCA_014871545.1 Collinsella sp.
CGTTCAAGTATCCGCAGGTCCTTTGGTCTTTTGGACCGCCGCCCCCGCGAACGAAAAAGATAATACGATGCAACCTTGGGGGCTGTCAACGAAAACCTCTAGATACACGGTTCCGGGCGTATCTATATACCTTTGACCTGCGGTTTTGCTGTGTTTGGATATGAAGGACGGTGAATTTGCATGTAGCGGTGACATTTCCCGAGGGAACACTTTGTCGTAGTGGAGTACGCTGGCTGGAACGAACTTCGATAACGACCCTCTTGCACTATTACACAGGTTGCAATCGGGCTTCCACGGCACGATCGAGCGTGGATAATCTCCCGCTTTTAGCGCGGCTCTAAGGCCAAAGTGGCAGATTTTCCACGCTCATTCTCCAGGCGGGAGAACTATAGAGCCGCAACTACTCGGGCCAGGCCAAAGTAGACCCATAGAGCGGCTCCCCCTTGGTGCAGGGGTAGCGACTCAAGTAACACGACGATAGCAAGTCGAAGAAATAAGTCATGGCGTATTTCGAATAAACGCCGAGTCGGTCAATTCCGTTTCCCGCATTACCAAGACGATATACACGGTCAAAAGACCTCGATTTGTCATCGTTGCTAAACGCAGTTATTAGAATCTTCCTGCCCGAACGGCAATCAAGATACTCACGCGCCTGTGACGCAAATAGCCCGGAGACCGATACGAGAATTATCAATGACTGCGAAGCGTCTCCCATGTTTTTCAATTCCGCGACGTTAGCCCCAGCAACTATGCGAACTATCTTGCCCGCATAAAACATTTCCTGCTGAAATCGTACGAGATTGGCGCTCACATTATTGGTGCACCAGATTTCAACGTTTTTATGGCCATCAATTTCGTCGGCAAGGTGCTTAATAGCAATATCGGACACGCCGCTTTCAACCTCAGCGAACATCTCGATCATGCGAACGTCGAGCTCTGCCCTGTACTCCTCGTAGCCAAATTCCTCCTCTCGATGGCTTAAGTCGCTTGGAAAGACTGATTGAGTAAATGATTCTTTCAAATCGCTAAGAGACTGGTAGCCCAATCGATTGCAGAAACGACGAACAGCGGAACGGGTCACGAATGCATCGCGGGTTATTGCGGCAACATTGATTTCGCTCGAACGCCTAATGTGAGCGACGAGATATCGAGCGATGGCGGCATCGTTTGACCCAAACTCGCTGTTGATGATGGAGCTAATGCGATTGAGCACATCGAAGTCATTGATATTCACGTGATCCCTCTTTCCGCTCTCCTCGAAATCATAGTTCATTTATTGAATCAAACAGCTTTGGTCGTTCTCCTATGATTCAAATCAGTTGACGTCATCTTAATCGTAATTCCGCCACACGTATCCACCGTGTTGAATGATGGAAAGGGGATTCATGGGCAACGTGAACAACATGCCGTTTCTCTGGGGTTCCGCCACGGCGTCTTATCAGTGCGAGGGTGCCTGGAACGAAGACGGCAAAGGCCTTGGCGAGTGGGATTTCTTTAGCCACACAAGCAATAAGAACATCAACCATGTTGACGGTGATGTATCTTGCGACTTCTACCATCGCTATGAAGAAGATATCCGCATGATGAAAGAAGGCGGACAAAACACCTATCGCTTCTCTCTTTCATGGAGTCGAATCATCCCCACGGGTATCGGCGAAGTGAATGAAGAGGGTATCGATTTTTATAATCGGGTCATTGATTGCTGCCTCGAAAATGGCATAGAGCCCAACGTTACGCTGTTCCATTACGATCTGCCATTCACGCTTGCTTGCAAAGGCGGATGGCTGAACAATGACATGGCAGAGTGGTTCTGCAAATACGCCAAGATTTGCTTTGAGCGCTTTGGAGACCGCGTCAAAATCTGGGCTACCGTTAACGAGCCGCATTTCTACAGCTACTGCGTAAACATGTTGGGCAACTATCCCCCCAATCGATCGCTCGACGTTCAGTCGTACATGCAGTTTCAGTACAACCTGATGCGCGCAAGCGCACTCGCAGTCCGAACATATCGTCAAATGGGCTACGACGGCATCATCGGCGCCGTCCACGATGGCGGCGTTGTCGAACTCGACCCGGCAACCGAGCACCCTGATGACGTATTTCGATACGCAGACTTTTTCGCCAATCGCATGATTCTGGCACCAGCGCTTCAGGGTCAACTGCCGCCAGAAATGGACGAAATCCTTGAAAAACTTGGCGTCTCGCTCTATCGATCCCCAAATGACGTAGAAGAATTCAGAGACGGTAAAGTCGATTTTATTGGACTCAACGTGTATTGCCGAGAGTATGTAACCGACTGGCACGGTGGAGAGCTTGCCGTTTCGGCGAACAATAAGGGCGGTTCGAGCAAAAAGGTCGAAGGAAAATGCATTGCGCCCTTGTTTGAAAGCGCCCGCGACAGCAATGTTCCCCGCAATAAATGGGGCCGCGAAATACTCCCAGGTTGCATGTATTCAACCATCATGGATGTCCACGAGCGCTATGACGCGCCCCGCATCTTTATTACGGAAAACGGACATGGCGCCTATGAGCAACCAGACGCAGACGGAATGGTCCACGATGATGACCGCATCGAGCTTCTGGGCCAGTTCATCGAGCACATGATGAGGGCCAAGCGCGACGGCGCGCGCGTTGAGGGCTACTACCTCTGGTCGACGATGGATCTGTATAGCTGGATCAACGGCTACGAAAAACGATACGGACTTGTCCATATCGACTTCGAAAACAATCTGGAGCGCACCCCCAAAAAGAGCTGGTATTGGTACCGAGACCTTATCTCGAAGTATCAGGAGCAGGAAGGTTAGGAGAAAGAGATGAAATATCAGGCAATGTCCGAAACAGTCCTTAAGGCTGTTGGCGGCAAAGAGAACATTACATCGGTAACTCATTGTGCGACGCGCCTTCGCATCGACGCACGAGACACCTCGATCATCGATCTCCAGCTCGCCAAATCGGCCGATCAGGCGCTCGGGGCAGTAGTCAGCGGTGGCCAGCTTCAGGTGATCATCGGCCCCAACGTCACCGAGGCTTACAACGACTTCCTCGACTTCGCGGGAATCGAAGTCGGCGGTGGCACGGTTGCCGACGATGCCCAAACCGCCAAAGACCTTGCAGAAGGCATTAAAAGCGGTAACACCGCCATGGGCTTGATTGAGAAATTCGGGAACGTCTCTGCACAGGTATTCATGCCCATCGTCCCGGCGCTCATCGTTGGCGGACTCATTCTTTCGATCAAGAATCTCCTGGTCAATTATTGCGGATTGAGCACCGATAGCGGAACCGCCCAGGTCCTGTTGGCGATCTTTAGCGCTTCGTTTAGCTTCTTGCCCGTTTATCTTGGTTATCAGCTCGCAGCCGTCATGAAGATGCAGCCCATCATGGGCGCATTGCTGGGCGCGATCATGATCAGCTCGTCCATTAGCGGTGCTGAGGGTCTCGACTTTCTTGGCATCCCCATCCCGACGAATGACTACTCGAGCACGGTGGTGCCAATCGTACTGGGCGTCGTGTTCATGTACTTCGTCGATCGCGGTCTTCAGAAAATCATTCCCGACGTTACCAAACTGTTCTTGAAGCCGCTGCTCACCATGATCATCGTCGTGCCCGTCGAGCTGATTATCCTTGGCCCCGCCGGCAGCATGATGGGCTACGCGCTGAGCGATGCCGTCACGTGGCTTATGGACAACGTGGCATTTATCGCCACTCCGATCCTGGCAGCCCTTAACCCCTATTTCGTCATGCTCGGTCTCGATAAGGCTTACATCGCAATCGAAGTTACGAGCCTGGCGCAGCTCGGTTGGGCACCCATTATCTTTGGATTCATCTCGAACCTCTGCATTGGCGGCACGAGCCTCGCCCTGGCAACTGCCATGAAGGGAAACAAAGAGAAGAGGGGTATGGTCACCACGGTTGCCGTCACCGCACTCTGTGGCGTAACCGAGCCCGCGTTCTACGGTTGCCTCATCGAGCGTCCCCGCCTGCTTGTCGGCACGGCAATCGGCGCGCTCTGCGCTGGACTCCCTGCAGGCATCTTTGTTCTGAAAGAGTATGTTGCGGGAGCATGCCCCGGCCTTCTTTCGGCACTCATCTTTATCGCTCCCGATGGGTCCATGGGCAACTTCGTGCTGGCATGCGTTGTCGCCATCATCGCCATCGTCGTCTCCTTCATCGCTGCACGCGTGATCATCAAGAAGAACCCCAGCTATATTGAGTAGATGCCCGCTGTTTGCATTGGGGACATCCTCGGCAGACCATTAGCAAGAACCCAAGAAGTTCCTTAGGAGCTCGATTAATCCATTCGGATTCCTGAGGCACAAACGACCCCGATTCCACAATGAAATCGGGGCCGTTGTTTCTAAAGCCGTCGATAGACAATCGGTGTTTACCTTAGCTCCCTATCCAAGTTAATTATCCACGCTCGTTCTCCGGTCGGGAGATTTTCTTCGCTCGCGTGTCCAGAAATCCACGCTCGAACAGGACCCCATGTCCGCACCCGCCCTTGTCTCGATCTGTAACAGCAAGAGGCCTATTCCGCTTCTACATGTTACAGATCAAGATATTCCTAAAACACCCTAAGTTTCATCTCAATCTGTAACAGTTAGATGCCGAATATCGGTCTTGGTGTTACAGATTTAGACAAACTGGAGGACGAGACAAACCAAAAACGGGATGGGCGCTAACCCGATGGCGCACCACCTAAATAGAAACGGGCCCTGTCCCATCAGGAACAGAGCCCGAAACTCTCATGGAGCCAGTGACAGGAATCGAACCTGCAACCCACTGATTACAAATCAGTTGCGCTACCGTTGCGCCACACTGGCACACTTGGCGCTTTCGCGCGAAGCCTGTTAAGGATAAAGGAATTGAAGACGGGGCGCAACAGGCCCTTCGACCGACCACATCTCAAAACTATTCGCCAGAACGAATAGTTTTATCCGTTCGCCAAAACCAAAAACTATTCGTTTTGGCGACGGCAACCCACAGTCCATTGATTACAAATCAACGGGCCGGCCAATTGGGAAACGGGTCTCTATGGATAATCCCCTACCGTCCGCGCAGGGCCTTAAGCTTGGCCAGGGCATCGGGACTCAGGCGGCTGCCCAGAGTCATCTTGATCTGCGGGGCCTCCTCGGCCTCGTGAACGTCGTTATCAATCTGTTTGATCTCGTCCACCAGCATACGGCTCGAGATGCGCGTGACGCCCTTCCCCATGACGACAGCCTGGATCGTGCCGTCACTCGATACCACGGAGCACGCGCGGCCTTCCTCGCGTGCCTCGATGCAGAGCTTCTGCACCACGGTATCGGCAGAGACGCCCGTCGGCGAGAACTCGATGCGCACGCCGCGGGCCGGTAGGTTGGGGCGCTCGTTGGAGATGTTGCCCGCGCCGTCGAACACGATCACGGCCTCGTAACGGCCCTGGGCAAACGCCGCGACATCGTTGATAAGCGCAGTACGAGCCATATCGTGGACGTCGCTGGAATATGGATCGTCGGAATGGTCGTAGACGAGCTTTTCGTAGCGCGGCGTGCAGTGAATCACGTTGTAGCCGTCGACCACCAGCAGCTCGGGCTTATTGGAGTGCACCGTCGAGACCGGATCGGCGATAGCCTGCGCAAACGCATTGCCGCCCACACCGTAGGTCGCGGCCGAGACAATCGGCTTGGCCGAGCCTTCGCCAAAGCGCTTGGCCTTGGACTTGGCGCGGTTCTTCTTGGACATGCGCTACTCCTCCCCCATGAGCTCGCCGGCGTTGCGGCGTAGCCACTCAAAGCACAGCGCCGTGGTCGCCTGGGCAACATTGAGGCTCTCGGTCATGCCGCGCTGGGGAAGCTTGGTCAAAAAGTCGCATTTCTCGAGCACCAGACGCGAGATGCCGTCGCCCTCGGAGCCCATGACGAGCGCTACGCGGCCCTCGAAGGGAGCATCCCAGCAACTACCTTCGGCGTGCTCGGAGGCACCGCCCGCCCAAAAGCCAGCGGCCTTAAGATCGTCGAGCGCACGGGCGATGTTGGGCACCTGTGCGATAGGCAGATGCATGACGGCGCCGGCTGAAGTCTTATAGCTACCCACGGTCACACCAGCGGCACGCTTGTTGGCGATGATGACGCCGGCCGCGCCCACAACCTCGGCAGAGCGCACGATCGCACCAAAGTTGCCATCGTCGGTCACATGGTCGAGCACGATGACGAGCGCAGGTCCGTCACCCGCGCGGTCGAGAATATCGGCAACATCGGCATAGGGGAAATTTCCCACCTCGAGCGCAATGCCCTGGTGAGCGCCATGGCTCGACAGCGCATCAAGCTGCGCGCGCGACACATACTTAATGCGGACACCCGCGGCGTTGAGGTCATCGACCAGACGAGACAAAGCAGCATCGCGCTCCCCGCCCTCGGCGATGAGCGCGCACTTGACGGGAAAGCCGGTGCGCAGGGCCTCGGCGGCAGCACGGCGACCTTCGATAAACTCGCCCTTGGGGACCTGAATGTTGTCGCGGTTGCGATCTCGCTGCGGACGCGCAGCCTGGGCTTGGGAGCGCTCGCGCTGGCCCTTGGGAGCGGCAGCGCGGTCGTTGCGGCGAATCGGACGCGAGCCAGAAGCGGCCTGCTTGCCGCCACGAGGCGCACGCTTGCGATTGTCGGCCATAAAGCGACCTCCTAAATACAACTATCAAACGAAACAAA
>WGSR01000085.1 GCA_014871545.1 Collinsella sp.
CGGGTAAGGACGGCCCGGCAACTAAAGCAACCAAAGAAGCCCCGCACCGCCCGCCACGTTGCGAGGCTTCTTTTTATAGCGCTTTCTTAAATGGTTTAGAGCCCTATACTTTAGTCACGGAGCAACTCGTCCCAGAGAGAGGAATACTATGGCAGAACAGCAGCTTATCGGAGCGCTCGAGGCCGGCGGCACCAAGATGGTCTGCGCCACGGGCTATGCAGACGGTACGGTCCTGGAGCGTGAGCAGATCGCGACCACGACCCCGCAGGAGACCGTTGAGGCCGTCAATGCATGGTTTGCCGACAAGGGCATCGCCGCACTGGGCATCGGCGCCTTTGGCCCCACCGCAGTCAACCCCGCTTCGCCCCAATACGGCAAGATCCTGGAGACGCCCAAAACGGCATGGCGCTACTTCGACCTGCTGGGCACCATCCAAAACGAGCTCAATATCCCCTGTGGCTACGACACCGACGTCAACGTCGCCTGCCTGGGCGAGGTCACCTTTGGTTGCGCCCAGGGCCTCACTGACGTTGTGTATCTGACCATCGGTACCGGTGTGGGCGCCGGCGTGCTCTCGGGCGGCCAGCTCGTGCACGGCATGATGCATCCCGAGGCCGGCCACATCCTGGTCACGCGCGACCCGCGCGACACCATTGGCGAGCACAGCGCCTGCCCCTTCCACGACAACTGCCTAGAGGGCCTCATCGCCGGCCCCGGCGTTAAAAAGCGCTGGGATGGCAAGAGCGCTGGAGACATGGCCGATGACCCGGAGGCCATGGACCTGCTCGCCGGCTATCTGGCACAGGCGCTCATGACCTACACGCTGTGCTACGCGCCGCAAAAGATCATCATCGGCGGCGGCGTGGCCGACCACACCCCCATCGTGCCGCTCGCGCGCAAGAAGTGCGCCGAGATGCTCAACGGCTATATCGTCACGCCCGAGGTCAACGACATCGATAACTACATCGTCAACAACAGCCTCGAGGGCAAGCAGGGCATTATGGGCTGCCTGGCCCTGGGCGCACAGGCGCTTCAGTAGCAGACGCACCCACAGGGCGTGGCGCGCCCGACAAATCCGACCTACGGAACGACGCCACCACGCCTCATATAAGTCCTCAAATAAAAAAGGCCGCCTAGGACCAAACATACGTCCTAGGCGGCCTTTTTGGCGCACATCAGCGACCGTAAGAGATATCGGAGCACAACGCCCGTTGCCGCTCCACAGCAGTCGATCATCACATCGGTGATCATGCCGGCGCGTCCCGGCACAAAGAGCTGAATCGTCTCGTCGATCGAGGGAATCAGCAGCAGGAACACCGCCGTGGGCAGCAGCACGTCAAAGGTGCGCCGGCCCTCAAAATCAAAGGCGTGCGTTGCCAAGATGCCGAGCACCATATACTCGGTAAAATGCGCGCACTTGCGAACAACAAAGTTGGTCACCCATTCATATGGAAGTCCCACGCCGTGCAGGAAACCGCGGATAGCTTCCATGACCGTTAGGCTCAGCGAGCCCGACCCCGAGCCGGGAACCAGCGAATTGCCCCAGATCAAGAGCGCCATCAGGCAGGTTACAACCGCCCATTTTCGATTGATCTTAACCATGCAGAAGTTATGCCTCCGCGCGGAGCGGCGCGAAGCTGGCGGTACCGCCCTCGATAACGCTCAGGTAGGCACGGCCCGTACGCTTGGCGGTAGAGGACTGCAGGCGCTCGATCTCTTCCTCGAGGATCTGATTGACGCGCTCGTGACGACGGTTTTCCATAATGCCGGCGGCAATAGCCTCGGCCCGCTCGATGCTCTCGCGCGAGATACGGGCAGTATCCTCGGGGAACACAGCGCTGTGACGGCCGACATAGGCGGGGGCAGCGGGCTGAGAGGCAGCGACGGGAGCGGGGGCTGCAACAGGAGCGGGCTCGTCAATCTCATCCAGAATCGCGGTGGCGGCGGCCCACATGTCCTCGTGGCCCGAGTAATCGGCCATGGGGACATCAACCTCGAGCGAGGCGTCCGGAAGGTCGCCGGTGTCGATGCGATCTTGGGCATCAATCGATGCGGTGATGGCCGCAGGCTCATCGAGGTCATCGAGATCGATGTCCGCGGCACCGGAGATGATAGGCATACTGGCAAGGTTTGCATTGTACGGCGCAGCCTCAGCCGCCTGCTGCTGGGCAGGAGCGCCCCAAAGCGAGCTCTCGGCGGCACGGCGGGCGGCAACGGCCTCCTCGTCCGCGGTCATGGCTTCATCAACGTACGAATTATCGGCAGAAGCGTTCGTGTCCGCCGAGGTAGCGCTGTAGGCGTTATTGGATGCCGCGTTGGCAACGAGTGCCACGAAAGCCGCAGTGCTGCCCGCAGGGGCGGCCTGGGAGCCCGATACGGCACGCGCCGCGGCGGCGATGTCGTCGCGATTGAAGGAGCCGGTCTGCCCGCCGTTGGTGAGCTCGTCGATGGCGACTTGATAGACGTCGCGCGAGTGTGCAGGGTCGCAGCTCACCGGCGAATCGTCGTCGAGCATACTGTCGATCATGGACCAAGCCTCGGCCTCGTCCATAGCATCTGCGGCTCGAGCGATGGTAGGGACACCATCATCGGCATGACGGCACTGGAACGCACCAGTCAGGCCGGAAAGGAATGCCGAGGTAGACTGCTCCGCCTGAGCCTGAGAAGCAGAAGCCGCAGCGTAAGGAGTCGCATCCTGCTGCTGAGCTGGAATCGAGGCGGTCTTGAACTCGCTTTGATGCTGATTGAGATTGGCGGCACCGCCCATGGCATCGGGCTGGAACAGACGCTCTTCACGCTGCGCACGATACTCGGAGATACCCAGCGAGGCGGCATAGATACCCACGCCCGCCACCGCGCCCACGGCGAAGGGAACCGCACCCGCCACGACCGTCTCGTTCACAGACGAAAACGGCAGCGTCGCGGCATACATAACCACGGGAGCGGCAAGGCCAATCCCGCACGAAAGTCCGGCAAGGACTGCTCGTTGTGTTGCATCAGAAGAAGCCATGAGCTCTCCCCATCTTCCAGCACCCAAATCGCATCATTCAGTTGGCTGCGCGAGAGAAGATGAAGCGGGGCTATGCCCCAAAGCAACGGTATATGGTTCGTTTCATCTGCGTTTTCCGTCGCGAAGCTTAAAAGCTATTATGCGAAACCGCCCTGTCGATTGCAAGCGACGATGTCGGATTGAAACGGGAAACCTGCTGCTTGCCAGTCTTATGGTCAAAAAAGCGCGGAGCGACGATATAGAAAAGGGCCGAGGCTCAAAGCCCCGACCCTTTATTGCATTGATGACTATCGCTGCGTGTGGATGACAACCTAGAACGTCTGCTCGTAGTCGCTGTGCTTTTTGGCCGAACGCACCAGGAACTCCTGGTTGGTGTTGGTGCCCTTAAGACCCTTGATAAACGACGCGGCTGCGCGCTCGGTGTTGTTCATGCCGGCAAGAATGCGACGCAGGCCAAAGACAAACGGACGCATCTGCTCGTCGACCAACAGGTCCTCGTTACGCGTACCGGAGGCAACGGGGTCGATAGCCGGGAAGATGCGGCGATCGGCCAGGTCGCGGTCGAGCTTAAGCTCCATGTTGCCGGTGCCCTTGAACTCCTCAAAGATGACCTCGTCCATCTTGGAACCGGTGTCGATGAGGGCAGAGGCCAGGATAGTGAGCGAGCCACCGTTCTCGATATTACGGGCTGCGCCCAGGAAGCGCTTGGGCGGATACAGGGCCGCCGAATCGACGCCGCCCGAAAGGATGCGACCCGAGGCGGGCGCCGCCAAGTTGTAGGCGCGGGCAAGACGCGTGATGGAGTCGAGCACCACCACAACATCGCCGCCCAGCTCCACGATGCGTTTTGCGCGCTCGATGACGAGCTCTGCCACGCGAGTGTGGTTGTCGGCGGGCATATCGAAGGTCGACGCCACAACCTCACCCTTGATGGAACGCTGCATATCGGTGACCTCTTCGGGGCGCTCGTCGACGAGCAGGCAGATGAGGTGCACCTCGGGGTTGTTAATCGAGATAGACTGGCAGATCTTCTTGAGGATCGTGGTCTTGCCGGCCTTGGGCGGGGACACGATCAGGCCACGCTGACCCTTGCCGATCGGCGACACGATGTCGATGGCGCGACCGGTAATGGAGTCTTTGCCGTGCTCCATGCGCAGCGGCTCGTTGGGATAGACCGGGGTGAGGTCGCCGAACTTGGGACGGTTGCGAATCTGCTCGGGGTCTAGACCGTTGACGGTCGTGATTTTGGCGAGGCCGGCGCGCTTGTCGCCGCCGCGCGAAGGACGCAGCGAGCCCTCGATGACGTCGCCCGTGCGCAGGCGCGCGGAGCGGATGAGGTAGGCGGGCACGAAGGCGTCGTCGTTGGACTTCATGTAGCCATGGGCGTGGATGATGCCGGAGCTGTCCGGGCGAATCTGCAGAATGCCCTTGATGTCGCGGAAGCCCTCGGCCTTCGCGGCGGTGACGTAGATCTCTTCGACGAGTTCGGCCTTCTTCTTGCCGGTCGTCTCAATCTCGAACTCCTTGGCCTTCTCGCGCAGCTCGGCGACCTTCATGGCCGCGAGCTCCTCGCGCGAAAGCGTGGGCTCAGTCGGAGCGGCATTGCGCTCCTTATTGCGCTGCTTGCGGTCGCGCTGACGGTTGCGACGGTCGTTGTTGCGCTCGTTGCGTTCCTCGTTGCGCTTGTGCTGGCGACGGTTGGAACGAGTGCCGTCTTCGGCCTCGGCGGGCGCGGCAGCATCGGTTGCGGCGGCGTCGGCATTGACCGCAGCGGCTTCATTGGCCTCGGCGCCAGAATCGACCTGCGCTTCGACATCAGCCTGATGCTCGGACGCCTTGGCCTTAGCGGACTTCTTACGACCGCGCTTGGGCTTCTCGGACGCAGGCTGTTCGACGTCTTGGGGCTCGGCGGCATCAGTCGATGCATCGGCGGTCGTCTCGTCGGAATCCTCGGACGCACCCTTCTTGGCAGCCTTAGCCTTGGACGTGCGCTTAACAGCAGTGCGACGGCTGCGACCGGGGCGGACGTCGGCGGGCTCGGCATCGGCGGGAGCGGCCTCGGAAGTCGCAGCATCCTGAACGGGTGCATCGGCAGCGGTTGCAGACTCGGCGGTCGCCGCAGCATCCCGAGCAGCTGCAGCTGCGGCTGCGGCCTTCTCTGCCTCGACGAAGGCCTTGGGCTTGCGACCGCGACGGTGCGGGCGCAAAGCCGGATCGACAACGGGAACTTCGCTGGCCTCGACAGGCGCAGCGGGCTCAGTTGGCGATGCGCCCTCCCCTGCCGCGGAACGGACCGAAGCCTCAGTGAGCTCGGGGGTTACCTGTTCAGCAACCTGCTCGGCCTTAGCAGCCGTGCGACGGCGTGTGCGCGGTGCCGGCTTCTCGGTCGGTTGGTCGGCGGCAGGGGTCTCGGGCACAGACGGGGCTGCAAACTCGGTCAGAGCCGCGGCCTCGCGCTCGGCAGCACGACGGCGGGCGCGCACCACCTGAGCCTCGCTAATCTGCGCCAACGCACGTGCCTGCGCGACCTCATCGGAAATCGGCGCCGAGGAGTCAGCTGCAACGGTGCGCTTGGCGCGCGTCGTGCGCGTGGTACGGCGCTTGGGCTTGGTGACCTCCTCGCCGTCAGCAGCAGGCTTGGTCGTGCGGCGCGTACGCTTGGGCTTTGCCGGAGCAGCCTCCTCACCAGTTGCAGGCACGGCCTTCTCAGCCGCTGCAGGCGTAGGCGTCGAAGCAGCCTTAGGCGTCTCAGGAGCCGAGGCTTGCGCGGGCGCCGCGACCTGGTCCGACGCAACCGGTGCAGCGGGAGCGGTCTGCGTCGTCGTTATTTCGTTTTCTTGCTGTTGATCAGACACAGTGTTTGCTCAACTTTCTTTTCAAGCCCTGTGATCACATGCTCCCTGCATAAACCTTCAGGGCGGCTAAACAGTCTAGTTCCATTCAAAACGACGGACATCATTGATCTGTATCGAGATGATTGCGTCATATACGCAGCGTTAGTGTAACACAACCGCCGCCACCTGCAACTTAGTCATTGGGAACGCTCTTAAACGACTAGTCAAAAGGGGCACTCTTTGGTTTAACACCCACAAATCTGACTGCCTCCGCCAAAACTATGGCGGTTTACTACGATGAATCGCTCAACCGCGACCACTCCGAAACTTGTTGAACTAAAACCGCAGGTAGATGCCCTGCACTTTTTTGCGAAAAGCTGGCGTGGTTGGAATTTCTCATATTCATCGTAGTAAACCGGCATAGTTTCGTATTTCCAGCAGTTCCAAATTCGTCAATACGTCGGCGTTTGCAAAAAGCCCGACCTCCGCATGGAGATCGGGCTTATAGGGCTCAGCAAAGCCGAACCTACACGGTTAAATGACCCGCAGCTTACATCTGCTCGGGAGCGGAGACACCAACGAGGGTGAGCACCAGGGCGAGCGTCACACGGACGGCATCGCAAGCGGCCAGACGGGCACGCGAAAGCTCGGGGTCGACGGGACGGCCCTCGCTCGGCAGCACCTGACAGGCAGCGTAGAAGCTGTGGAAGTCGCCGGCGAGTTCCTCAGCAAAGTGCGTCAGACGGAACGGAGCGCGGTCGCGAGCGCAGCTGGCGATGAGGT
>WGSR01000086.1 GCA_014871545.1 Collinsella sp.
AATCGTCGGCATCGCCTTTGACGAACAGCGCGTCGACCACGTTCCCACCGACGCCCACGATCTGCCACTGCCCAGCATCGTCAGCGCCTAAATGCCAGCGTACCTCCCGGCAGCCTAGTGCTCCTCACCGGCGCGGGCCAGGTCGTAGGGCGTGGTCTGGTAGACGTAGTAGTTGAGCCAGTTGGTGTAGAGCAACTGAGCCTGGCTGCGCCAGACGTTGCGCGGCTCGGCCGTGGGGTCGTCATTCGGGAAGTAATGCGCCGGAACCTGGGGGTTGAGTCCGCGCTTCACGTCGCGCTCGTACTCCAAGCGCAACGTGTCGGTATCGTACTCGGGATGGCCAAAGACAAAGAAGCGACGGCTGTCGGTCGACTTGACGATGTACAGGCCCACCTCGTCGGACACGGCCACGACCTCAAGCTGCGGCTCGGCCTCTACGTCCTCGCGGCGCACATCGGTGTTGCGCGAATGCACGGCATAGAAATGGTCGTCAAAGCCGCGGACCAGCGGGCTTTGCGGCTTCACCAGATAATGCTCGAACACACCGCTCGCCTTTGCCGGCAGGTCGTACTTCTGGATACCGTAATGATGGTAGAGCCCCGCCTGCGCGCCCCAACAAATGTGCAGCGTAGAGTGCACGTGCGTGGTGGACCAATCCATGATCTGGCAGAGCTCGGGCCAGTAGTCGACCTCCTCGAACGGCATCTGTTCCACCGGCGCGCCCGTGATGATCAGGCCGTCGTAGTGGATGTCGCGGATGTCGTCGAACGTGCGGTAGAACGTCTCCAGGTGGCCGGCGCTCACGTGCGTGGCCTCGTGCGTTTTAGTGCGCAGCAGGTCCACCTCCACCTGCAGCGGTGTGTTGGAGAGCTTGCGCATGATCTGCGTCTCGGTGGCAATCTTGGTGGGCATGAGGTTGAGGATGAGCACGCGCAGCGGACGGATGTCCTGGTGCAGCGCGCGGTACTCGGTCATGACAAAGATGTTCTCGCTCTCGAGCTGCGCGGCGGCAGGGAGGGCGTCGGGAATGCGAATGGGCATGAATGCTCCTTACGAGTCAGTTGCAGCTATGGTACAACGAGCGGCCCCATCCGCGCGAGTACATCGCCCAGCGATGCCGTCAGCGGCCCAAATCACTCCAAAAGTAGAGATTAAGGCATGTCCAAAAATCTACGGCGCTTTAGCCTAGCAAAGTGGCAGCAGGACGCTACAATGGTTCGACGCGAAAAACTCGGCCGAAAGGATACGTATATGTACCAGACGCGTAAGATCGGTGTGGTCGGCCAGGGCCACGTAGGAGCACATGTCGCCAACAGCCTGCTCATGCAGGGCATTGCCGATGAGCTGTACCTGTGCGATATCAACGAGGCCAAGGTGACGTCCGAGGTCCAGGACCTGCGCGACTCCCTTTCGTTTGTCCCGTACAACACCAAAATCGTCAACTGCTACGACCACTACGAGGAGCTGGCCTGCTGCGACGTCATCGTCAACGCCGCCGGCAAGGTCGCGCTGGCCGCCGGCAACCGCGACGGCGAGCTGTTCTTTACCACCGACGCCGCCCGCACCTTTGCCAAGCGCATCGTCGACGCCGGCTTTGACGGCATCTTCGTGAGCATCTCCAACCCCTGCGACGTCGTGTGCACCGAGCTGTGGCACCTGACCGGCTACGATCCCAAGAAGATCATCGGCTCGGGCTGCGGCCTGGACTCCGCCCGCCTGCGCACCGAGATCTCCAAGAAGGTCGGCGTGAGCCCCAAGTCCATCGACGCCTACATGATCGGCGAGCACGGCTTTAGCCAGCTTGCCGCCTTTAAGGCCGCAACCATCGCCGGCAAGAGCCTTAACGAGCTTCAGGCCGAGAACCCTGACAAGTACGCCTTCGACCACATGGAGGTCGAGGAGCTCGCACGCAAGGGCGGCTATGTGACCTACCAGGGCAAGCAGTGCACCGAGTACGCCGTCGCCAACTCCGCCGCGCGCGTCTGCGCCGCCGTGCTGCACAACGAGCACGCCGTGCTTTCGGCCTCTACGCTTATGACCGGCCAGTATGGCGAGGAGGGTATCTTTACCTCCCTGCCGTGCGTGATCGGTGCCGAGGGCGTCGAGGAGGTCTACACGCTCGACCTTTCCGAGTACGAGCTCGAAGGCTTCCACAAGAGCTGCCAGCACATCCGCGACAACATCGCCCAGCTCGACTGGTGGGATGCCGAGGCCTACGACGTCAAGTAAGCCGCTGGCTACCGCAACCTTGCGAATCTATGCGCGATACTAAGCGGGCCGCGCCGGAAACCCACCGGCGCGGCCCGCTTTTTTTGACTCACGCAGTGCCCCTGCGAATCGAAGGTGAATACTTTTCCCGTTACTTAGTACTGCTCGATGCCCATGTAGCGACGAATCTCAGGGCTGTGGTCGAACACCTTTCCGCGGGCGGCGCGCAGCTCGCAGCTCATGTTGTAGAAGAAGATCGGCTCCAGGTACGAACGCACGCTGGCGGGCACCTCGCCCACGCCGTACTCGAGTGCATCGAGCACCATTACCGTATCGGTATGCGTGTTGAGGAACGCCAACGCGCGCTCCTCCATGGGGCGGCACTCGCCCGATCCGAGCTGCACAAAGTAGAACACGCCGGGCTCGGTGGCCTCGAAGGGGCCGTGGAAGTACTCGCCGGAGTGGATGTAGCAGCAGTGCTGCCACTGCATCTCCATGAGCGAGCAGATGGCCATGGCATAGGTCTGGCTAAAGTTGGGGCCGGAACCAAGGATATAGAAGAACTTGTGCTGCTGGCAGAGCTCGGCAAAGCGATCGCCCAGCTCGGCGTTGACCTTCTCGCGGGCGGCGGGCAGCAGCGCATCCATCTGCTTTAGGCCCTCGTACATGTCGGCGAGTGCCTCGTAGCCTTCCTGCTGGTCGAGCAGCTCGGCGGCGATCAGAGCGCCGATGCCCTGAGGCACCTCGGCCTGCGGCACGCCCTCGCCCCAGGGGTAGACCCAGGTGGTCCACTTGCCGTTGTCGATCTTGGAGCCCTCGCAGTCGGTGAGGGCAACGACCTCGGCACCGGCCGCCAGCGCCATCTCGCAGCCGTCGACGACCTCTTGCGTGTTGCCGCTGTGGCTGCAGGCAATAACGAGCGACTTCTCGCCAAGGCTCTTGGGGGCCATCAGGCAAAACTCGCGTGCCGTGTAGACCGTCGAGGTAAACGTGGTGGCCTCGCGCTTGAGCAGCTCGTTGGCCGGCATCAGGTCGATCATCGAACCGCCACAAGCAATCCAAAAGACGTTCTCAATCTTGCCCTTGCGCTCGATGATTTCCTGAACCAGATCATGTGCGTTCATCCTGATGTTCCTCCTTGTGGGGCGGCTTTGAGCGACGGCGGATCGTACCTGCTGTCGTTCTATGTTGTCCTATTTATAGCACGCACGATGACGCTCGTGAAGCCATTTCGCCAAACTTGTTCTATGTTGTTCTATCTGTGGATGTTAGATGTCGAACACGTAGCGCGAGCCCACGATCTTTTGACGCCCAAGCAGCAAGGGCCGCTCGTCCGCATCGGTAAAGTACGCCTCCATATAGAAGAGTGGCTCACCGATCGGGATCTCGAGCAGTGGCGCGACTTGAGCGTCGGCAAGCGCAATCTCCACGGTACAAGGGTCGGATTTGAGCGGCGCGCGGCCCGAATGCTCGGCAACGAGCGCAAAGATTGAGTTATCGGTGAGGTCCTCGTCGGCAAGCGTCTGCAGATAAGGATGGTCAGCCAGCACAAAGGCGTTGTTCTCGAGCATGACGGGCACGCCGTCTGCCGTGCGCACACGCTCGACCACGATGAGCTCGCAGCCGGGTTCCACCCCAAAAAACGCCGCGTCCTCGCGCGTCGCCGCAACCACCGTGCGCGACACCAGGCGTGCTCCGGCCACCATGTCGTTGGCAGCGCAACCCTCGGAAAAGCTCTGAACGTCACCCTTCTGGACAATCTTGCGCTTGAGCTTGGGCGCGCACACGAACGTGCCCCTCCCCTGCTGGCGGTTGAGATACCCCGCGCGCGACAGCTCCTCGATGGCGCGACGCACGGTGATGCGTCCCACGCCGTAGTACTTCGCGAGCTCCATCTCGGAAGGAATGCGCGAGCCGGCGGGGTACACGCCGCGCGCGATCTCGCCCTTTAGGTCGTCCATGACCTGCTGGTACAGCGGCACGGCGGGCACGTCAGTGCGGTCGGTTTTATCGTCGAATGCCATCGTTACACTCCATCCCGCGCATGCTCGGACTCAAATTCTTCAATCGCCGCCATAAACTGCTCGCCAAAGGCGTCGGCTTTTTTCTCGCCAATGCCGTTGACCTGGATCAGCTCCTCGCGCGTCTGCGGACGCAGGCGGCACAGGCCGCGCAGGGCCTTGTCGGAAAAGACCATATACGGCGCCATCTCCAGCTCGGTCGAGATCTCCTTGCGGAGGGCACGCAGGCGCTCGAACAGCTCGGCATCGTTGCCCACGCGCGGGCGCTGATCCAGCTCGGCCTCCTCGCGCAGCAGATCGACGGCGCGGCGGGCACGGGCCGAGGCCTTGCGCTTGGACGCGCGACGCTTAACAGTAAAGGCGAACGCCTCGTCCTCGACCTCGCCGGCACGCGGACCCAGTCCCACGACCGGGTACTGCCCCTGCGAGGTGGCCAAATAACCGCGACCGCACAGCTGCCCGATGATGTCCTTGATGCGCCCGACCGATTCGCTCGACAGCTCACCATAGCCGCGGTCCTCGTCCAGATGCATCTGGCGAATGCGCTCGGTGTTGCCTCCGTGGAGCACATCGGCGATCAGCGACTTGCCAAAGCGCATGGGACGCGTGGCCACATAGCGCACAGCGGCGCGGGCCATATCGGTAACGTCCTCGACCTCGAACTGCGTGAGGCAGTTGCTACAGTTGCCGCAGCCCTCGGCGTCGTCTGTGGTGCCGCCCGCAGCAGCCGCAACCGCATGCTCGGCCGCGGCTTCGTCGCCAAAGTAGCGCAGCATGTATTCGCGCAGGCAGCCGGTGGTATTGCAGTAGCCCTCCATCTGGCTGAGCAGGCGATAACGGTTCTGGAGCGCCCACGCGCGCTGCTCATCGTCAAGCGCCTCGTCGGCCGCATCGCCGCGGTCGATCAAAAAGCGCCGCATGCGGAAATCGTTACCGTTCCACAGCAGATGGCAGCTGGCCGGATCGCCATCTCGGCCGGCGCGGCCCGCCTCTTGGTAGTAGGCCTCGATGCTCTCGGGCACGTTGTTGTGAATCACGTAACGCACGTTGGGCTTGTCGATGCCCATGCCAAAGGCGTTGGTGGCAACCATCACCTGGATGTCGTCGTCGATAAAGGCACGCTGGCTCTGGCGGCGGGCGTCGTTGCCCATGCCGGCATGGTAACGGCCCACGCGAATGCCGCTGGGTCCCAGCGCCTCGGCAAGCTCGCCCGCCAGCGCATCGACCGTCTTGCGAGTCGAGCAATACACGATGCCGCTCTCGCTCGAATGCGCAATCACGTAGTCGCGCACCCAGGCAGTCTTGGCCTTGTCGCCCATCTCCTCGCAACCAAAGTAGAGGTTCTTGCGATCGAAGCCCGTCACCACCGTCGCAGGATTTTGCAGGCCGAGCATCTGCTGAATGTCCGCACGCACGCGCTCGGTCGCCGTAGCGGTAAAGGCCGCCACGATAGGGCGCTGCGGCAGGGAATCGATGAACTCGCGAATCTGCAGGTAGGCGGGGCGGAAATCCTGACCCCATTGGCTTACGCAGTGGGCCTCGTCAATGGCCACGAGCGGCACGCCAATGCCGGCGGAACCCGCAGCCTCCTGCGCAAAGGCCAAAAAACGCGGCTCGAGCAAGCGCTCGGGCGCCACGTACATAAGCTGGTAGCGGCCCTCGCGCGCCCGCTTGAGCACGGTGTTTTGCTGGGCCGGAGTAAGGCTGGAGTTGAGATAGCTGGGTCGCGCACCCGCCGCGAGCAACGCACGGGTCTGGTCCTCCATAAGCGACAGCAGCGGACTCACCACAAAGGTAATGCCGGGCAGCATGAGCGCGGGCACCTGGTAGCAAATGGACTTGCCGGCGCCCGTGGGCATAACACCCAGCGCATCACGACCGGCAAGGATCGCATCGACCATGCGGTCCTGTCCCGGGCGAAACGAGGTGTAGCCAAAATAGGCGCCGAGCGTGTCGAGCGCCATCTGCTGCATGCTATCGGTCATGGTTTCCTAACGTCCAAGTCATCTGCCGCCGATTATACGCCGCCACGCGGACAGCAGCACACGGCCGCCGCCCAGACTAGTCGTTTAAGAACGCCCCCAACGGCTAAGGAGTGTCCCCAGGTGCCGACAGAAAAGGAACGTCCCCAAGTGCCGGCCCGGCAACGCCGATGTTTTGGCGCGGACAGACACTATGACCCGATCCGAGGGCACGGAAACGACAGGAGCCCCCGCTCGTGACCGCGGGTCGGGGCTGCGACAA
>WGSR01000087.1 GCA_014871545.1 Collinsella sp.
TTCTCCATCGCCTTTGTCACCGGCACACTCATCATGATCGCGTGCAACTACGGCGTGCGCAATTTCCAGGTCTCGGACATCGACGAAAAGACGTCCTTTGCCTCCTACCAGCTCAACCGCTGGCTTTGCGGAGCGCTCGCCCTAGGCTGCGGCCTCATGTACAGCAGCGCCCGCGGCTATGACGCGCAGATGGCGACGATCGGCCTGGGCGTCTACCTGTATAAGGTCATCGACGGCGTCGCCGACGTGTACGAAGGCCGCCTGCAGCAGGCCGACAAACTCTACTTGGCTGGAATGAGCCAAACGCTACGCTCCGTCGGCGTCATCGCGGTCTTCAGCGTGGCGCTGTTCCTCACGCGCAGCATGCCCATCGCGGCCATGGCCATGGGTGTCACCGCGATCGCCTCGCTCGTGCTGGTCACCGCGCCGCTCGCCCTGCTCGAGACCGAAAAATCGCGCCGCGTGAGCCTGCGCGAGGTCGGCCACCTGTTTGTCCAGTGCGCCCCGCTCTTTGGTGCACTGTTCCTGTTCAACCTAATTGAGAGCATGCCCAAGTTTGTGATGGAAGGCACGCTGGCATACAAATATCAGCTGTACTTTAATGCCCTGTTCTTTCCGGCGCAGGCTATTTTGCTGAGCATTGGATTTATCTATAAACCGCAACTCCTGCGCTTGTCGAGCATTTGGGCTAATCCTCGCAAGCGTCGTCGCTTTGACCTGATTATTGTTGCCGTTATGGCGCTGATCGTGGTCATCACCGGCGCGTGCGCCGCATTTATGGCAGGTCCCGGTATTCCCCTCATGAGCTTGATGTACGGCCTCAGCTTTGAGCGCTACCGTACGCTGGCGTTGCTGATGGTCGTCGCCGGCGGCGTCACCGCGGCCATCGACTTTATCTACGCCATCATCACGGTGCTGCGCCATGCCGGCGACGTCACCAAGGTCTACCTGATTTGTTTTGCCGTGAGCGTGGTGCTGCCGGTGATTCTGATCAATCTGCTCGGCCTGATGGGCGCCGTCGTGAGCTACCTAGCCATCATGGCCCTACTGCTGGTACTGTTGATTATCGAGTACGCCCACATCCGCCAACGCATAGAGAGAGACCGGAATCCGTACGGCGCCTAATTGCGGCGATGGGAGAAGCTAATTTGCGGTGGAATCACCCCGGCTGGAGTCTCGTTGCGGACACGCAAAACTAAGTGAGTAGACTTTTACCGAATCCCGGACCACACCGACAAAGCACAAGTCCGTGACCAGCGGTTTTATTGAGGCAAATATGTTGGGTGCTCGGCATTTCCAAAAAAGTCTACTCACTTAGCCGGCGGGCAGCCAAATGATTATTTAATCCCCGTCCGAGAGAAATCAATTAGCGGGCAGAAGGGCAAAAGTAGTCAAAAAAGCCCCGTCCCAAATTAGCTACCCCTTGCACCGATTATTCGCCCGGGTTGATGTTCGCGTAGAACTCGGCCCCGTCGTCCAGGCGCAGGATGCCCACGCGACCGAACTCGGAGCCGGTGGCGGCAGCGCAGTCGATGTCGATGCGATCGGGCACACCGGCGGCATCCTCGCCGCCCAGGCGCACGATCTGCCCGCGGCCCGACTCCTCATCGAGCCCCGCAAGACCACCGACCTCGCAATAACGCCCGAGCGACACCGTTGGCGTGTGACCGCTCACCACGACCGGACCCTTGCCCTCGGCAGAAAGCAGCCCGGTCGGCACATCCCAATAGCCGTGACGAATCCACAGCAGGTCATCGGACGACTGCACTGCGAGCATCTGCTGCAGCAGCTCGCGATCGGCACCCACCGCTCCGACGCCATCGGCACAATCGACACCATGCTCAAGCAAAAACGCGCGCGCCGCCTTCATCTCGATTCCAGCATGTACCAGCAGATACGGGCGCTCCTCGGTCTCGACCACCGCGTAGAGCGGCAGCGTGGCCATCCATCGCACGAGCTCCTCGTATGCCTCAAATTCCATGTCGTTGAGCTGCTCGCGCGTCGTCCAGCCACCGTTGATATCCCAGGTCTCGGCATCGAGCGGATCCTGACCAATGATGGCATCGAGCATGATCTGCTCGTGATTACCCTTGAGCACGCGGGCGTTGGGCAGCGAGCGTACGAGCTTAATAACGCCGACCGGATCGGGCCCACGATCGATCATGTCGCCCAGCACGTACAGCGTGTCGTCGGACGTCAACGAGATCTTAGACAGGGCCTCGTCAAGCGCACGCACGTGCCCGTGAGCATCAGATGTCACATAGATCGCCATGGTACGCCTCTCCTTGCATTGCGGCCGAAGCCCGGCGCCGCAACTAAAACTTCAAGTTGAACTTAAATGTTACTCATTGTACTCCGTTGCAATAAAGCTGGAAAGGGTTTCCGAGCAGAGGCAAAGACGGCAGCCGTCTATGACGATATCGCGCACGCCCGCAATCCAACCCCATAAACCCACCATCTTTGGGTACAAATAACCGCAGACAACTGACCGTGCCACGCCAACCACCCAGGAGCGGACACCATCCATGAACCAGATCCTTCTCTTTATCGGCCTCGTCATCATTTTGTGCCTGACCATCAAACCCGTCGGCAAAAAACTCCCCTTCCCCACCCTGCTCATCTTTATCGCACTCGGCATGCTGCTGGGCGTCAACGGCCCGGCACACATCGACTTTAGCGACTACGCGCTCACCGAAACCGTCTGCAGCACGGCGCTGCTATTCATCATGTTCTACGGCGGCTTTAACACCAATATCGACCGCGCCAAGCCCGTCGCCGCGCCGGCGGTGCTGCTGAGCACGCTCGGCGTCGTCATCACCGCAGGCATCACCGGCGTGTTCGCCCACTTTGTGCTGGGCTTCGACTGGATCGGCGGCCTGCTGTTGGGATCGGTCGTGGCGTCCACCGACGCGGCCAGCGTCTTTAGCGTTCTGCGCGAGCACAGCCTGTCGCTGAGGGGCGGCACCGACTCGCTGCTCGAGGTCGAATCGGGCTCCAACGATCCCGTCGCCTATATGCTCACCGCCGTGCTCGCCACACTCGCGGCCGGCGGCGACATCAACATTCCCGCACTGCTGGCCAAGCAGATTATCTTGGGCGTGGGCCTGGGCCTCGCCATCGGCTGGGCGGCGGGCCGCCTGATTGAACGCGCGCACGCAACGGCCGAGGGCGCGCAGACCATCTTTTTGTTCGCCGTGGCCATCGTCGCCTACGCGCTGCCGAGCTACCTGGGCGGCAACGGATTTTTGGCCGTGTACCTGGCCGGCATTGTGCTGGGTGCGAGCGACATCACCGGCAAGGTCGAGATGGCGCACTTTTTTGACACCCTCACCGAGATGGCCGAGATGACGATCTTCTTCTTGCTCGGCCTGCTCGTAACGCCCGCACGCCTGCCGCAAATGCTGCTACCGGGCCTGGCACTCATGGCATTTATGTTCTTTGTGAGCCGCCCCATCGCCGTAGGCATGCTGCTGGCGCCGTTTAGGACGAACCCTCGCCAGATCGCGCTCGTAAGCTGGGCGGGTTTGCGCGGCGCCGCTTCGGTCGTGTTTAGCCTCTTTGCCGTGGTAGCCGGTGTTCCCGGCGGTCACGACCTGTTTGACCTGGTGTTTGTGATTGCCGTGTCGAGCATTGTGGTGCAGGGCTCGCTGCTGCCGGCGGTGGCCAAGAAGCTCGATATGATCGATGCGGAAGGCGATGTGCGCCGCACTTTTAACGACTACCGCGACGAGGACGGCATGTCGTTCGTCAAGCTCAAGGTAGGCGCTGGACATCCGTTTGCCGGTCGCTCGCTCGCCGACATTGGCAGCGCCACAGACATGCTCGTGGTCCTGGTGCTGCGCGATGGCGCGCACCCGGTGCTGCCCAACGGTGATACCGTCATCGAGGAAGGCGACCTGCTGGTGATGGCCGCCCCAACGTTTGAAGAGCGCGCCGAGGTTACGCTGCGCGAGGTCACCGTGACGCCCCACGGTCGCCTGGCCGGCCAGCGCCTGCGCGATGTGCCGCAAGGCAAGCATCCGTTTATTGTGGTGATGCTCAAGCGCGACGGCCAAACGATCATCCCCGACGGCAACACCCTCATATATGCCGGCGACGAAGCCGTCATCGCCACGCTAGCGTCGTAGCCATCTCCACCCATAAGTTGCGGTGAAATAGGGACTGAATAGGCCTTCTAACAGCCTAAACAGTCCCTATTTCACCGCAAGTTATTGAGGGGATAAGGTTGAGGGGTAGCTATGGCTACCAACCGTCGTCCGTATCGTCGCCTGTGGCGAAGACACGGAGGTCGAGGCCTTCGCGTTCGGCTCGGGCTAGGAGCTCTTGGGGCGACTCGTCCTCGATATCCATCACGTCGAGCATGGCGGCCGGAAAGCCCACGCCCGCCGCAGACCCCACGCGGTCGAGCAGGCTCTCGCGCAGCTGACCTACGTCAACTTCGATCTTCATGGTGAAACCTCCTACCGGCCAATCGCGACCGAACAAACCGCACACCCCAAATGATGTGCAATAAATACCAGATACGGCCATAATAAAACAATGAACATCAGGGAGGTTGCGGACGATGGATAAGCTCGATGCCATGACGAAACAAGTCAGGGACTTTTGTGATGCACGCGACTGGCGCAAATATCACACGCCAAAAGAGCTTGCCATCGGCATGGCAACTGAGTCCTCCGAGCTCCTTCAGCTCTTTCGTTTTGTGAGCGACGAGCGCATTGCAGAAATGTTCGAAGACACCGAGCAACGCCAAGCTATCGAAGACGAAGTCGCCGACACGCTCCTTTTCCTTCTGCGTTTCTCAGATTTAAATGAAATCGACCTGCCAGCGGCGCTTTCGTCTAAGCTCAAGCGCAATGGCGAGCGCTACCCCGTCGACGCATCATCTAACGAATACAGAAAGGCGAACCATCATGAGTAATGAGTTCGCCCTTCGACAATACACGCTTCCCCTGCCCCAGCCCTTTGAGACAAGCGAATCGCTTCAGGACTTTGGCACGCCAAAGCCTGGAGCCCATCATGACGAGAGTTGGCCCGTCCTTTACATTCTTACCAACAGCAGAAACAAGACGGCATACATCGGCCAAACAACCAACTACCAGCGCCGTATGAAACAACACGCTGCAAACGTGGACAAGGACTTCGACCGGACCCTTCTGATCGACAATCCCACCTTCAACCAATCCGCAACGTTCGAGTTCGAGAATCGACTTATTGAGCTGTTCTGTGCCGACGAAAAATACCAGGTCACCAATGCCAACAACGGCTATGCCCAATTCGATTATTTTGAGCGGCCTCAGTATCGCCAGAAGTTCCGAGACCTCTGGACAAAGCTTCGCGAAGAAAACTACGCGATTCATCCGATTGAAGAGCTCGAGAACTCCGATCTGTTCAAGTTCTCGCCTTTCAAGACGCTTACGCCCGACCAATACGAAACGATCGAGACGATTTTTAAACGTCTCGAACAGGAGCATGAAGACGTAAAACATGGCGGCTCAAAAAGAGAACGTATAACCGTCGTGAATGGCGCGCCGGGAACAGGTAAAACAATCCTCGCCATCAGTCTCATGTTCAAAATCAAAAATGAGCCCAACCTTTCCGGCCTGCGAGTCGGTTTTGTCACCCCCATGGATTCCCTGAAAAAGACCCTCAGGAAACTCACGCACTTCCTTCCAGGGTTAAAGCCTGGCGATATCTTGAGCCCCAGTGACGTAACCAAAAATGATCGTTATGACATCCTACTTGTCGATGAAGCACATCGACTGGGTAATTATCTAAGCATGGGCTCCGGCATCAAGGCCTTCTATAGCACCTGTGATCGTCTCGACCTTCCGCATACGAGCAACCAAGTTGACTGGATATTCAAATGCTGCGACAAGGCATATCTGTTTTATGACCCCAAGCAGCAAGTCAGGGCCTCCGGCCTCAATCGAGACGATCTTGAGCGGCGACTTAACCAACTCGAAGAAGAGGGCATTGAAACTGAAGAGTTCAGCCTAAGCACGCAAATGCGAGTACGCGGCGGCGATGAGTATCTCGACTTTGTATATGATCTACTCGACAACAAGGCGTACATGCATGCCGGCATGAAATTCGAAGAACTCTTTTCATCGGAGCCTTACGATTCGCGAGCCGGGGATCCGGACAGCGATACCCCCAGATACCAGTTTGGAATCGTCGACCAATTTGAGGATTTCTGTTCCCTGCAGCAAGCCAAGGAAGAGGAAGTTGGTCTATCCCGCATGACGGCAGGTTTTGCGTGGAAGTGGGAAACGAAGAAACACAAAGACGCGTTCGACATCGTCATTGAGGGCATCCCTAAACGTTGGAACTCGAGTCAAAAGGATTGGGTTAACTCCCCCAACGCCGTCAACGAGGTCGGATGCATCCACACGGTGCAGGGCTACGACCTCAACTACGGCTTCGTAATTCTGGGGCCAGACATTTACTACGACA
>WGSR01000088.1 GCA_014871545.1 Collinsella sp.
CCCTGGATAAAGGGAATCACGAACCCGATCATAAACGCCAGGCACGTGGGCAGCATAAAGAGCGGCCACCAGCGCTTGAGTGCTTTGCCCATAGAAGGGTCCTTTCAATATGCAGGGGGCGGGCAAACCTACGTCTGCCCGCCCCCTGTCGCTAATCAGATAGCTTGGGCAGCAACTGCTTACTCGGAAGCAGCCTTCTCGGTCTTCCAGCCATCGACGAAGGCGTTCTTGACGCCGTCCCACTTGGTGTTGTCGGCAGCATAAGCGATGAGAGCCTGCTTGAGGTTCTTCTTCCACTCCTCGGAGGGGATGTAAACGAAGTCCCAAGCGACGGTCTTCTTGCCGTCCTTGGCCATAGCAACGGCCTGCTGCGAGAAGACGTTGGTGGTCTCCTTGGCGCTCTTGAACGGGGCGGTCAGACCCATCTTGTCAGCGATGATGCTGGTGGCGGTGTCAGAAGTGACGCACCAATACATGAAGTCCTCGGTGGCCTTCTGAGCATCCTCGGAAGCCTGGGAGCTGACGCACCAGTAGTTCTCGCCGCCGGAGCACAGGCCCTGGTTCTCCTCGCCGTCGACGCCGATGTAGATCGGCAGCATGCCGAGCTGGTCGTCGGTCATACCGGCCTTGGTGAGGTCGGCGTAGGCCCAAGAGCCGTTCTGGTAGAAGACGGCCTTGCCGGTTGCGAACTCGTTGGTGGCGTCGTCACCGGTCTTGGAGGCGAGCTGCGAAGGATCGCAGGTGGAGTCGGTGATGTACAGGTCGAAGATCTGCTTAAAGTTGTCGAGATACTCGCCCTTGATCTCGTCGTCCTCCTGGTTGTGCTCCTTCTCGAACTCGTAGTAGAGCGGGAGGTTGGCGAGGTGGGTGGTGTAGCGCCAGCTGGAGGAGTCATCCATGCCGGCGGAAGTGAAGGCACCGTCAACGCCGAGCTCGTCCTTGCGGGCCTGGATGTCATCGGCGCAAGCCTTCAGCTTGTCGAAGGAGTTGATGTCCTCGGCCTTGTAGCCAGCCTTCTCGAGGAGCTCCTTGTTGTAGATGATGCCGTAGCTCTCCTGGACCCAGTCGATACCCAGATCCTTGCCGTCGGACTGCAGAGCCAGGGAGTCGTCGATGAGCTCGCCGCGGAGCTTGGTGTCGGACAGATCGGCGCAGTAATCCTTCCAGTTCTTAAGACCGGTGGGGCCGTTGACCTGGAACAGCGTCGGAGCGGAGCTCTTGGACATCTCGGACTTGAGCTTCTCCTCGTAGGTGTTGGAGGCGGCGGTCACGATCTTGACCTCGACGCCCTTCTCCTCCTTGTACGCCTTGGCGATCTCCTTCCACTCCTTGTCGACCTCGGGCTTGAACTGGAGGAAGTAGACCTCGGCAGCGTCACCAGAAGCAGAGGAGCCAGAGCCGGCAGAACCACCGCAGCCCACGAGGCCCAGACCAAGAACCGCAGCCGCGGAACCAGCAAAGCCCAGGAACTGCCTTCTGCTCATTTCGTTCTTCATTACAATCCACCCTTTCACACCGTGGCGGCACCCTTTGACGCCGCCTTCGGAGATTGGCTCGGGGACTTTGCCCCTCTTGCTGATTTGTACAATACGCTATTTGGATAGTTGTTTGAACAAGTATTACTAGAGCGGTAGAAAAACTTCGGTGAACGGTAATTTCGACTTGATACTTGACAAGTTTTGTATAAACAATTATTTATTATCGAATGCAGAGAAAACGCCCGGTCAAGCCGATGCATTGTCGGTTTGACCGGGCGTTTTCGCTTTGAGGGCATGAGTCTCGTCAGGCTGCGAGCTAGCCGGCTATCGCTTGGAGTTGACGCGGTAGTGGAAGATCTCGGGATGCGTGCGGGCATGCGTGACCTCGAACAAGATGCCGTCCGAGGTGTACGACTGGCTCTCCATGACGGCGACACAGTTGTATTTGCCAAGGTCCAAGTAGCTGCAGTCCTCATCGTTGGCGAGCTCGACACTCACCGTACGGCGGCTCGCCATCACTTTGATGCCGCGCTTGTGCTCCAGATAGTCGTAGATGGACTTCTCGGCGACCTCGGGCGTCAGGCCCTTGGCGATCGACTCCAAAAAGTAGCCGTGGTCCACCTGGCGAGCACTGCCGTTGAGGCTTCGGACACGCACTACACGAATCAGCTCCTCGCCCACCTTAAAGCCCAGGCGACGAGAAAGTTGCTCCGTGCAAATCAAATGTTCAAAAGACTTGACCTCGGTCGATGCGACGGCATTGTTGCGTTTTGCGAACTCGCCAAACGACTCAACCTCTTCGAGTGCGCCCAACATGTCGGTTTCGCCCTTAAGCCAAATAACGCGCACGCCCTTGCCGTGTATGGGCTGCACAAACATCCCGTCGGCCAGCATACCCAAGGCGCGACGGACAGTATTGCGAGTACATCCGAACTCCGCGGTCAACTCAGCTTCGGTTGGCAGCATCTCCTGAAACGCATAGGTCCCATTAATGATGCGCGAGCGTATTTCTCGGTAGATTCCTTCGTATATCGCTTTTGGCATTGTTTCACCTCTACATTATTCATTTCCGGCTAGGCACGATAGCATTTCTTAAAGTTGTTTAAACCGAATATCGGTAAAGCGACAGGATTTAACCGTTGACGGTTTCTGTCATGCCCAAATCGGTTTCGCTCAAAACTGCCGGTACGACAATCGTCTGGTCCTCTACAATGAATCCATTGTTTAAACGTTTCCCCACGCGCAACGCGCCTCGATATTCGGAAGGCAGAACATGCTGCAAAAAATCCAACGCTTTGGCGGGGCAATGTTCGCGCCCGCCATGCTGTTTTCTATATCAGGCCTCATGGTCGGCGTCTCCGCTCTCGCAACGACTGCGGACATCGTCGGCGATCTCGCCGTATACGGAACCCCTTGGTACGCTTTTTGGACCATCATCCAGCGCGGCTCGTGGACGGTCTTTAAACGCCTCCCGCTCCTTTTTGCCGTAGCGCTGCCCATCGGTCTTGCCCAAAAACAACCGGCTCGTTGCTGCCTCGAGGCGCTCGTCGCCTATTTTGCCTACTGCTTCTTTCTGAGCGAAATCATTAAGCTGAGTGGCGACAATCTTGGACTTAAGTACCCGTCGTCTTTGATCCCCGCTAGCGGTATCACCGTCATCGACGGCATCAAGACACTCGACACCGGCATTATCGGCCCGCTTGTGGTCTCGGCAACCGTCGTCGCCATCCATGACCACTTCTACGATGCCAAGGTTCCCGATTGGCTCGGCACCTTCTCGGGATCCTCGCTGGTCTACCTCATCAGCTTCTTTGCCGTGCTCGCCCTTGCTATCGTCTCGGCCGCCATCGTGCCTTCCGTATACGCAGTGACCGAGACGCTGCGCCATGCACTTGTGGGCGTCGGCCCCTTCGGCGTGGGCGTCTTTGTCTTTTTAGAACGAGCACTCGAGCCCATGGGGCTGCACCACCTGCTCTACATGCCGATTTACTACGACAACCTGGTCATTAACGACGGCATCTACGCCACGTGGACCAATTTGCTCCCCATCCTCTCCCATAGCACGCGCCCCCTCAATGAGCTTGCGCCGTGGGCCGGTTTTACTGCCACCGGCTGGGTCAAGCTCTTTGGCCTTCCTGCCATCGCAGCTGCGTTCTACTCCACCGCAAAACCCGAGCGCCGCGCCGGCCTCAGGGTCATCCTTGTTCCCGCCATCATCGCCTCGGTGGTTTGCGGCGTTACCGAGCCACTCGAGTTTCTCTTTATGTTCACCCACCCCGGACTCTTTTTGCTCTACGCCGTCTTATCGTCTTGCCTTGCCACAGCCATGAATCTCTTTGGCATCGTCGGCATCTTCTCGGGCGGCCTCATGGAGATGGCAGCCTTCAACTTTATTCCGCTCATGCGCACGCATGCCGGTGCCTATCTTTTGGCGCTCGGTATCGGCCTTGCCTTTAGCCTCATCTTTTTTGTTAGTTTTCGAGCACTCATCTTGGTCTATGACCTTAAGACTCCGGGCCGCGAGGATCATGTCGTCAATCGCGCGGCAATCGATTGTTTAACGGGAAGCGACTTTGCCAAAGAGCAATCTCCCAATGACGAGGTCAATAGTCGATCCGATCAAGATCACGTCCTCGCTGAGCGGGTAATTCAGCTTTTAGGTGGCGTTGGCAATATCGTGGGCGCAACCAACTGCGCCACGCGCCTGCGCGTCGAGGTCGCAGACCCTTCCATCGTTGCAGATAACACATCGTTTGTCGCGGTGGGCGCCAAGGGCCTCATCATTACGGGCAAGACCGCCCAGGTGATTATCGGCATCTCCGTTCCCCGCGTTAAAGAGCATTTTGACCAGATCATGGGCCTCGAGCCGGAATTTGTGCCCACCACCTCGGCCTCCCCTGCCGCCAGCGCAGCCCATAAGCGCGGCGATATTTGCTTCTTCGATATCGACGGAACGCTCGCCTGGCAAGACCCCAGGCTCGCCCAAGACCTTCCCGAAGACGAGCGGGACCTCTCCCCCTATCCCAACGAGGCGGTTTCGCAGGCAATCCGCGAGTTTGTCGCCAACGGCAACATGGCCTTCATCTGCACAGGGCGCACCCTCAGCTGCATCCACCCCAAACTTCTTGAGCTGCCCTGGACCGGCATCGTCTGTCTTGCGGGCGGTTACGCCGAGATCAACGGACACGCAATTCGCGATCTGTCGATGACGCCCAGTATGCTGCAGCGTCTTGCCCCCTACCTTGAGCAATCGGGCGAGGTCATCCGCTTTGAGGGCCTCAACGGCGTCGTGCGCATGAGTGCCGATGCCCCCGATGCCCCCGGATACGCGCGCACCCTGGGCGACGCAGTCACGCAGCTGCAACATTACAGTGTCTACAAGATCTTGATGTCTACATCGCTCGCCAACCACATCGCTCAAGATAAGGCACTTGAGTCGCTGCTGTGCTTTAACGAGCTCGAACTCGAGGTAACCGAAATCTCGCCCCGCGAATGCACGAAGCGCGGGGGCATCCAGTCTGTACTCGACGCCCTCGATCCCCACCACGGAACCGTATACGGCATCGGCGACGCCAGCAATGACGTCTCGCTGATGAACGCCGTCGATGTCGGTATCGCCATGGGCAATGCGCCGGACTATCTCAAGGATAAGGCCGATTACGTGACCGACACCGTCGATCATGACGGTGTCGTTGCGGCGCTCGAGCATTTTAGGCTGATTTAGGCACGCTCCATCAAACGCACGCCCGTTGTCCTAAATCGCCAAAACTGCCGCGCCAAACGCCCTGATGTGGCAATATGTTGTCTGCATATTGCATCAATGCAACCTCAGAAAGAATGCGAGAACCCGTGTCCAGTCCGTTTACCAGCTTTTTAGCCCAGCACTTTGACCAGATTAACGACTATCTGGCCACGTTCTTTGACGGACAGGCGACCTCTGCCGATATCGAGCGCTACCTGTATGCGCCGCTCTCGGCTTTTACGGCCAACGCCGGCAAGCGCCACCGCCCGCTTATCTGTATGCTCGCCGCAACCGCAGTGGGCGGTAGCTTTGAGAGCGCCCGCAGCGCCGCGGCAGCCATCGAGCATTTCCAGTCGGGCGCGCTGATCCACGACGACATCGCCGACAACGGACAGCTTCGTCGAGGCAAGCCCTGCATGCACCTTACCGAGGGCACGGGCCTTGCCATCAATTGTGGTGACCTGGCGCTCACCATGGTCACCAAGACGGTTCTCGACGACCCCACGCTGGAGTCCGACGTGAAGCTGCGCGTGCTCCACGAGCTTACCGAGATGATCGTCCGCACCATTGAGGGTCAAGCACTCGACCTGGGTTGGGTCCGTGACGGGCGCTTTGATATCTCGGTTGATGACTACCTGGACATGGCGACGCACAAGACCGCGTTTTACAGCGGAGCCACGCCGCTTGCCGCCGGAGCCATTATCGGCGGCGGCAGCGATGAGCAAATCGAAGCGCTGCGCGCCTTTGGCCTGCACACAGGCCTTGCCTTTCAGATTCAGGACGACCTGCTCAACCTTGTCGGCACTAAGGAAGCCGCCAACAAGGACTTCCGCACCGACATCACCGAGGGCAAGCGCACACTTGTCGCCGTACACGCCCTCTCTGATGAGCGCCACCACGACGAGGTCGAGGCGATTCTTTCCTCGGGCACCGATGATCCCGCGCAGCTCGCACGCGCCGTGGAGATCTTCCAGGAAACCGGCTCCATCGATTACGCCCACACTTACGCGCTCGACCTGACCGCTAAGGCCAAAGCGGCCATCGAGAACGTTGAGCTTGATCCGCACGCACGCGAGCTGTTCCTCTCCATGGCAGATTTCTTTGTGGAGCGCCTTAACTAACGGGGGTTATAAAACCTGTCAGCAGCGTATTTAGGCACAACTTGCTACACTGTTGAGTGCATGTTTATGCATCCCTTTGCGTTGTCTATCC
>WGSR01000089.1 GCA_014871545.1 Collinsella sp.
GGGTGTAGATGAGGTGGTGCAGACCGGTGGGAACGAGCAGCTTGTTGAGCATGCCGTAGATAAACAGACCGATGTTGCCCGACTCCTTAATGATGCCGGCAACGGAGGAGATGGCACCCTGAACCGGAGGCCAAACGATGCAGAAGCCAGCGCCCATGATCCAGGAAATGATGATCATAATCAGGAACGGGAAGCGGACGCCCGAGAACATCGAAAGGGCAATGGGGAACTGCTTGTTCGAGTACTTGTTGAACACGGCACCGGTGATGCAACCAAGGATGATGCCGCCGAACACGCCGGTATCGAGCACCTGAATGCCCATAACGGTGGCCTGGCCGGTTCCGGTAAGACCGAGCATGCCGCTCGCATCGGCAAGAGAGCCGGTGGCGTTGAGCACGATGTTGTTAGCCTGCAGGAACAGGAAGAACGACATCAGGGCAATCAGCGAAGCATGGCCCTTGTTCTTCTTTGCCATGGCGCCGGCGATGCCCACGCAGAACAGAATCGAGAGGTTGTTGATGATAAACATCAGCGACTGATAGACAACGGCGCCCACAAGCTGGAACGGACCGGAGCCCAGTACGGGGACCAAAGCGCAGATGGTCTTGTTGGTCAGAATGATGCCCACGATGAGCAGGATGCCGGCAACCGAGAGATACATCATCGGCTGAACGATCGACTTCGCGAACACCTCCAACGGCGCTTTGAAATTGAACTTCTTTTTTGCGGTCATAGCGGTACTCCCCTTCCTTTTCCGCAAATTAAGACAGATGTGCCCTGGACAAGACCGTGAGCCTTGCCTTATATCAATCGATGTGTGGGCACGTTATGCCTAGAGACCAGGTTCTCCAAGCAGGTTAACAATGTGATATGCGAGATAACTCTTCTCAGCATCGGTAACGACAACGTTATAGGTAGACGACAAGTGGGCGGCTATGGCGTCCGCGCACGAGAATGCGCACGGATACGCCGTTTCATCGATTCGGAACAGCGCGTCTCCGTTGATTTGCCCTGCCGTAGGATCGAGCGCTCGCTGTGCGAAAAACTGCAGGTGACGAACGAAACGTTCGTAAGGCAGCGAGGTGTCATCGAGGGTCGTAGCATAGCGCTTGGAAACAATCGCGAGCACGTCGCGAACAAGCTGGACCGAAACAATCAAACGATCGGAGCGTTGCGGCATGGTGGCGTTGACGATATGCAGCGTAATGAAACCCTGCTCTTCTTCGCTCATCTGAATGCCCATATACTCCTTGATAATCTGCAGCGCACGGCCCGCAAGTGCATACTCCTTGCGATAGAACTGCTGGATCTCGAGCAGCAACGGATTCTCACAGGAGACGCCCTTGCGCTCGCGCTCCAAAGCAAGGCTGATATGGTCTGCGAGAGCAATGAGAATCTTGTCGTTGATATCAACATTGAGCTCTCGACGGAGCATCTGAACAATGTCCTCGGCAATCACGAGGTTGACGGTGGGGATGGACTCCAAAAGATGTGCCAAGCGGTCAATCGTACGCGAATCCTGAGAAGTTCCCTCCTGCAACGCGTAGGTCTTTTCGATCGACGCCTCGTCGATGGCATCGCCGGCATGACGGCCAAAGCAGAGGCCTCGACCGATGACGATGAGCTCGGAGCCATCGTCCGAAGTGACCATTGCGACGTTGTTGTTAAAAACTCGCTTGATAACCACGGTACCCACCACAAGAATTTACTCGGAAAGCCAGACGACAGGCTCTTTAACAGCAACAGGGCCGGAAGCATGCTCACGAAGAGTCGAGTTCTCCGAGCGCTCGCACACGATAACGAAGACCGTGGGATCGAAGCCGGCGGCGCGGACCACGTCGAAATCGACCTCGACGAGGGGCTGGCCCGCGTCAACGTGATCACCCTGGGCAACAAGCGCATGGAAGCCCTTGCCCTCAAGTTTAACAGTGTCGATTCCGATATGCAGCATCACCTGAGCAGAGCTGTCGTCGGACATGATGCCCAGCGCGTGCTCAGTCGGAAACAGCGCCGCGACGGTGCCGGAAACAGGAGCGCACACCGTTCCCTCTTGGGGAACCACGGCAACGCCATCGCCCACTGCACGGCTGCTAAAAGCGGGGTCATTGGTATTTTCTAGATGAACAAGCTCGCCGGAAACGGGAGCGAGGATTTCGAACTCGGAAGCCGCAGTCGTCTGCTTATCCGAGCCACCCATTAGGCGAGAAAAGAAACCCATGGTGACATGTCCCTTCATAAATATAGCCCAACCAAAATCAATCGAATGCGCCCATTGAGACGCTCGCGATCAAAGACTTTGGTTAGGCCCACGTCCGAGGGGACTCGGTAACCTTCCGCATTTCTTTTACGGGGGTTATTGTAGACAAGCCCAAAGCCGGAACAATCATTATGACCGGCGAACGGTATTTTTTCTCCGATAAACGGTATTTATGCGGTACTTAGGGACGTTCCTTTTCTGCCGGCACCCGGGGACACTCCTTGCTCTGGTGCATTGGGGACAGGTTTGTTTGCACCAGGTCGGTGCAGATTAACCTGGCCCCATTGCGCCAATTTCGTATGCGCTAGATGAAGAGCTCGCATTCCTTCCGCACGACGCAAACCTTGCTCAGCATCTGGGAAACAGCGGATAGTTTGCTGGAATCAAGCTTGCGAGCACCTCGCGGACATACGGCGATGCAGCGCATGCAGGAGATGCACGCCTCGCCAGCTGCTCGTTTGGGGTCACCCTTGTCGATAGCACAAACGGGGCACGCCGCGGCGCATGCACCGCAGGAGACGCAATCCTCTGTTGCCTCGGGCGCCATGCGGTGACCTCCAGCTTGTTTATAAGGACGATTGCCGGGGATAGAGGGCTCGGACGCATCCTCAGCCAACAGCTTTTGCTGAATTTGCTGAGCAAACTCAGCAAGCTGCGCCGCATCCTGCGCATCCGGACGACCGGCAGCAAACTGTCGCGCAATGGAATGTTCTGCAATGGCCGCAACTGCCGCGATCACCCGGAATCCCGCATGCTTCGCAACGTCCTCCAGCTCTACGAGCGTGTCCTCAAACGCGCGGTTTCCGTAGACGCACACCAGAACGGCCCGCGCTCCGTTGCCGTGAACCATGCCCAACCGGTCAGCCACCACAGCCGGGATTCTACCGGCATACGCCGGCACAGAGATTACGGCCACGTCGTCCTCAGTCATCGAGACAGCGCTGAAATCTAGCCCGCTATCGGTCAGATCGACGGTAACGGTATTCTTGTCCAGTGCCCCGGCCACAAGGCCAGACACCTTCTGCGTTCCACCCGTCGGACTAAACACAATTTCGAATACGCTCATCGAGACACCCTCCCCCTACGTCTGGCAACGCGTCAAGCCGTTTTCACATCCAGCCAGAGTATACGGCACGTGGGATCCCCATTTTGGTGCATCAAGCACCCCAATGCACCAACCCTACGCTGTCTACCTCTTCGTTTTGTATAAATTACGGTACAGATTGTATATATTTACGGGATACCGCCGTGTTCTCCCGAGGTACCCCATCCTGGCCCGTGCAAAAAACGGAGTATTCTGCAACGTGACCGCGCCAGCAATACCCCGAGCGGGCAAACCTTTAGGGCGCTGCGTCATTTTGGGTTCCGACATGGCGAGAATGACGCGCCCCTGCTCCGGAAAACGACGAAATCTGACTCAGAACGCTCGCTAGGGATATCCGAAAGCCACCGTTGGCGACGTCAAATCATATGCAGACAACTCGAACTGCAGAATACTCCAAAAAATGTACGGCGCACCCCATGGGACCCATTGCCGCATGGTAGGAAACAGGCCCACGGCATCCTCTAGATGCATTCCCGAGGAAATCACATTTGAACTAGCGATCGGATACGGCAAACAAAAAGGGCCCCGAGCGTAGTTGCTCGGGGCCCTTGGTTCACCTCGCTCTAGCGGGCGATGCGTATGTTACTTGCGCTTGCCGCCGCCGTCACCGGGGCGACGGGAGCTGCCGCCGCGCTTGCCGCCACGACTATTGCCATAGCTACCACGATTATCGCGACCGCCGGCACGGCCGCCGCGGGAGCCGGCCTGGTTGCCGCCACGCCCGCCACGATAGCCGCCACGACGCTCCTCGCGGGTATCGTCGTAGTTGCGCCAGTCATCGCGACGATCGCGGCTGGCACGCGGATCGCGGCGATCGCGCGACTCGTTAGAGCGGCCAGCACCGCCGCGGCTGCCATTGCCACGAGTGCCCTCGCGATGCTCGCCGCCACGGCCACCGCGCTCATCAAAGCGCTTGCCGCCACGGGACTCGCCGCCGCGAGTACCACGCTCGCCACGCGAATCGCGGCCCTCGCCGCCACGGCGCTCATCACGGCCGCCGCGCTCGCCATCGCGACCGGAACGACGACGATCGCCCGAACCACGCTTGCCGCCACGCGAGCCACGGTCCTCGTCCTCGCGCTCAACACGGCGACGACCGCCGCGGTCCTCGTCCTCACGACGACGGCGGTGTGCCTCGCCCTGGAACTGCTTGGCACGGCGCTCGGCACGGTTGCCGCGCGGGGCCTGCTCAACGACACCAGCACCGCCGCGCTCCTCGGCAGCCACCTCGCGGGCCACGCTCTCCACAGCCTCGTCCACGCGAGCCTGAACGCCCTCGCGCACGCGGGTCTTGCCGCCGCGCTTGGGACGGCTCGGACGCTCACCGTCGCCGCGACGCTCGTCTCGACCGCGGTTGGAACGACCGGCCACATCACCGTAATCGTCGCCGTTGCGCTTGCCGTCGCGACGCGCCTGCTCAAGCTTCTTCTTGCTCTTGGACTTGCCGCGCTTGGTCTTCTTCTTCACCTTAAAGGCCGCAGGATCGCGCTCGGGGTCAACCGCGGGCGGATTGGGGCCCACATGCAGGTCGCCGGCCTCGTAGATGTCGGCGGTCTTGTCCATGAGCTTCTCGATCTCGTAGAACTCATCGACATCCTGCTCGGTCACAAACGTGATGGCCCAGCCCAGCTCGCCGGCGCGGCCCGTACGGCCAATACGGTGGATGTAGTCGGTCGGCTCGGCCGGCACGTCAAAGTTCACGACGTAACGCACGTCGCTGATGTCGATGCCGCGGGCGAGCACGTCGGTTGCCACCAACACGTCGACGGTACCGTCGCGGAAGGCCGAAAGGGCACGCTCGCGCTGGGCCTGGCTGCGGTTGCCGTGAATCGCGGCGGCCTTGATGCCCTTGCGCTCCAGACGACGGCAGCAGCTGTCGGCGCGGTGCTTGGTGCGCATAAAGACGATAGTGCGCTCCGGGCCCTCCTTTTTGAGGAACTCGGGCAGCAGGTTGTTCTTGGCCTCGATGGACACCGGGAACACAAACTGGTCGACGGTGTCGGCGGTCGACGTGGCGGGCGCGATCTCCACGCGTGCCGGGTCGCTCACCAGGTCGGTGATCTCGCCCACGGCCTCCTCGTCGAGCGTCGCCGAGAACAGCAGCGTCTGGCGCTCGGCCGGCGTCTCGCGCACAATGCGGCGGACGGCAGGCAAAAAGCCCATGTCGAGCATACGGTCGGCCTCGTCGAGCACCAGCACCTTGACCTCGTCCAGATGGCAGGCACCCTGCTCGATCAGATCGACCAGACGGCCCGGCGTTGCGACCAGGATGTCGCAGCCGTACTTGAGGGCAGCGGTTTGCGGCTTGTAGCTCACGCCGCCCACGACGGTCACGGCAACGTGGCCCGTGACGTCGGCGATCTTGCTCGCGACCTCGTCGATCTGCTGGGCAAGCTCGCGCGTGGGGGTGATGACGAGCATCACGGGGCCGCGGCCGTTGCCCTCGGGCTTTTTAACACCGCGACGGCGGTTGCGGCCGCCGCGCTCGCGCACGGGTTTGGGAGGAGCGATGTGCTCCAGATTGTTCATGGTCGGCAGCAAAAAGGCAGCCGTCTTGCCGGTGCCGGTCTGAGCGGCGGCAAGCAGGTCACGGCCCTCGAGCACTACGGGGATCGAGCCGGCCTGCACGGGCGTGGGCGCCGTGTAGCCCAGGTTCTCGATAGCACGAAGCATCTCGTCGGAGAGGCCCAGCTCGTCAAAGGCGGGCAGGCTCTCGGTAGCGGACTCGACGGCCTGGGCGGCATTGGCCTCATCGGCGGCATCGAAGGCAGCCTGGGTCATGGCCTCGCGGGTCTCGTCCAGAATCTCGGCGTCCGTGACGTCGGATACAGAATTACGCATATGTTGTTGTTCCTTATCTGCACGCGCAATGGGCACGGCATGCGGCCGCGCGGGCGTGCTTGGTAGTGCGCTAATACATACAAAAACAGGTGCGCACAGAGAGGACGTTGCTCAGCACGCTGGCGATCGCTTTGGCAGCCCTATCACGCGCCGTCCAGACGCAGCAGCTCTAAGCGATGGAGCAGATTCGCCGCCGGTTAGTATACCCGT
>WGSR01000009.1 GCA_014871545.1 Collinsella sp.
TCTCGTGGCTGCCGCGGGTGTGCGGGTGCTCAGGGTTGAGCGCGTGGTCGCGGAAGGCCTGGACGGCGTCCATGTCGCACATTTCGGCCAGATCCTTGTAGTCCCACATGGCGACCTTCTGGATCTCGTGGCTGGTGCGGAAGCCGTCGAAGAAGTTAAGGAACGGGGTCTTACCCTCGATGGCGGCAAGGTGAGCCAGCGGCGAGAGGTCCATGACCTCCTGGACGTTGCCCTCGGCGAGCATGGCGAAGCCGGTCTGACGACAGGCCATGACGTCGGAGTGATCGCCAAAGATGTTCAGGGCGTGGGAAGCGACGCAACGCGCGGAGACGTGGAAGACGCCCGGGAGCTGCTCGCCCGCGATCTTGTACATGTTCGGAATCATCAGGAGCAGACCCTGAGAAGCCGTGTAGGTGGTGGTCAGAGCACCGGCGCCCAGCGAACCGTGAACGGTACCGGCTGCACCTGCCTCGGACTCCATCTCGACGACCTTGACCGGGGTGCCGAAGATATTCTTGCGACCCTGGGCCGCCCACTGGTCGACATGGTCGGCCATCGGGCTGGACGGCGTAATGGGATAGATTCCCGCTACCTCGGTGTACGCATACGAAACATATGCGGCCGCCTCGTTGCCGTCCATAGACTTAAACTTACGCGCCATATACCCCTCTCCTCTCATATAGGTATACAGGCCCCGGCGATCGCCGGGATGTTGGCGTGATGGGATTTACGCTGTTGCTTCCAATCATCTGGCAGGCAGGCTCAGCAGCAGGTACGTGGCGTGGAGAGAAGACATGCCGAGGCGAGGGCCAGCTGATGCGCCCCACAGACCCGACCGCCCGTCTTGCACATGACCGAGCGCCGCAAAGGCCGCATGCCGGATGCTCCCGGGCACGCCCCGGCGATGGGAAGCGCCCGCAACGGAAATCCGCATGCGGGTTTATTGTACCCCGCCGTCAAGTGTAATTTCGGCAAATATAGGCGGGCGGTAAAGGTTTACCTCGGGTGACTGCCGGGAGCAAAATGATCCCTTGGGGACGGAGAGACCATTTGGCAGGACTGGCTAAAGGGCACCGAAGAGAATGGCGTAGGTAGTGGATTCGCCGAGCTTGAGCTCGTCGCCGGGATTGAGTTGGGCGGAACGGCCGGGCTCGACCTGAATGCAGACGCGCGTGGCCCCGTTTACCACCACGGTTCCGTTGGTGGACGACAAGTCCTCGACGTGCCAGATATTTTGAGCATCGCACCAGATATGGGCATGGCGGGCCGAGACATCGTCGCCGACGTCGGTAATATCGCCCTCACCAGTGGCCAGCGCGCCAATCTCAACACCCCGCTCACTCGGCTGAATCCAGCGCGGGGCGCTCACGACAAAACTGTTTTGCACGCGCAGCAAGCCCAAGGGGTGCGCCGGGGCGGGTTCGCGCTCGCCTGCGGTCATCGACATGCCAAGCGAACGCGGCGTGGAGGTGCCTCCGCCACAGGTCGCGTGCGCGTAGTCGATGGCATAGTTCACCGAGGACCGCACATCCGCCGAACAACCGACGGCGACAAACAGCACCAGCACGGCCTCGGCGCGCTCGGCGGGCATGAGTTCCGCCGCCTGGGACAGGCGATCGAGCGCGTTGCGATAGAGATTCGTGTCCTGATGGCACTCTTCGAGCGCGCGTACCATCGGTTCACCTGCAGGACCGCACACCATATTGATCACAGCCGTGGAGTCCATGGGATTTCGCTGGCGCAGGGCCAGTTGCGACATAATACGCGCAGCCGAGGTACCGTATTCGGCAAAGTAGCGCTGCTGAAGCGTGCCGACCGGCGCGCGAACGATGAAGCGGGAAACCCAAGAGCGATCGGCGGCTCGGCTCTGCGGGCTGCGGCCGTCGGCGAGCGGACGGGACGAAAGCACCAAGCCGCACAGCTCGATATGGCTCAGATGCGCCGCGCGCTTAAAGATGTCAAACATGGCCCCGCATGGGGTGAGCTCAACTTGAGATGCCATGACCTAGGCCTCCTTAGTCGTAGAAATAGAATCGGACGATACTTCGACAGGTCCGCCAAAAGTACGGGCAGCTGCGGCTCCACCGGCAAGCGGAGTCGCCATCTGGGCTTTTGTGCGTCGCGGTGCCGAAACGGGAAGTTCAAAGGCAAAGCCCATCGCAAGCAAAAACCACGTAAGCGTATAGGTTGCAACCAGAGCGGCAACAAGGCCGCCCATCACGGCGCGTTGGGAAAATACGCTACATGCAGCCACAACCAGCACCGGAACCTCGCAGGCAGAAAGCGCAAGCACACCCTGCAGGAAGCCCGAGCGCCGATCGCGCGCAAGTGCCCCCGCGGCAACGCCGGCTATGCCTGGCAGCGCCAACGCCAGTGCGGCAATAATACCCGGTAGCGACCCAGACCACACGAGCGATCCCAAAGTCGCCGTCACGCGAGCGCCCGACGCCAGCAGCGCGGCCGAAACCACGACCACAGCCCAAACCACGCCACAGACGACCGTCGCGCCGACCATCAGCGCGCGACGAACCGCGCGGCCAGACGCATCCATGGGGCACGGCGTGAGCGGCTCGCCGCGGAGCGAACGACCGACATTTTGCGCATAGTGGTCACAAAACGCCGAGAGCGCCGCCTCGACCGCCGCCGGCTCGGGACGATCTTTTTGATGGCTGGACAGACAGGCCATCACCACGTCGAACAGCTGGGCATCGACAAACGCCAGCGCATCGCGTAGCTCTTCGGAATCCGGCTCAAGCCCTAGCTGCTGGGCCTGCTCGGCCGCGGCGAGCGCCACATCGGGCTCACGACGAAGCAGCTGAGTCAAATCACAACCGGGCGCATGGGCACCAATGGGATAGTCGGGCCGCGTGTCCATCTTGAGACGGTAGGGGCTCGCGATGTCGCGCGTCTTTTTGCGCGAACCCGAGGTGCCCGAAGTGCTCGGCGCGGCTTCGTATGGCACGACGCCGGCAATGAGCTCGTAAACCGTGCTTGCCGCGGCATAAACGTCAATCGCCGGCGACATACGCAAAGCGCGCAGGTCGGGAATATCGTCGGTGAGCATCTCGGGCGGAGCGTAGGCCACCGTCGCGCGACGCAGCGTGGCATAACGCTCCGTAAACGACGCCTTGCCGCCGGTACCGGCCACGGCCGACGCAGACTCAAGCGCCAGCGACGAGCCTAAGTCGATCAGGCACAGGTCAAAGGTGCCCTCGGCAAGCTGCCGGTCAAGCGGTAGACGCGCCGTGCGCACCATAATATTAGCGGGCGAGATATCGCGATGGACAAAGCCCTCGCCCACCAGGCTCATGCGGCAGAGCAAATCGAACAGGTCGCGACTCAGACGCGCCGCCACGAGTGGCGACAGACGTCCGGCATCGTCCACGGCGAGTCGCGAACGCAAGCGGGCAAGCGTCTCGCCCTCGACCCATTCCATGACAATTGCAGGCACACCGTCGACCTCGCCCCAGCCATAGAGGTGGGGAAAGCCCTTAAGGCCCGAAAGGGCGCGATGGCATTCGTATTCCTCGCGAAACGCCGCCTTGAACTTGGCGACCAGCGCCTCGTGAGCGGCATCGTCGTCAAACTCATCGCGCGCCGGCAAGATGAGCTGCTTGAGTGCCACGGCCTCGCCTTGGGCGTTGACGGCACGCGTCACGCGGCCGATACCGCCACGGCGCATGGTGGCATCGTCGGCAAACAGCATCGTAAAACGACGCAGATAGGCAGGCAGTTCGTCCTGACCGAGCGCAATGGCCGGCTCAAACCCGTCGACACGCGCCAGGCGCAGGCCGACCATGGGATCGCGACCGAGTGATTGTGGTGTGGTGGATACAAGATCGGTCATCATAGGGCAAGCGCCGCCACGTTATTGTTGAAGTTACCGAGCGCGACGTCATCATCGCCGTAATGACCGACCCATTGACATAGGTTGGTGTAACAGCCCCACAGATTGGCATACTGCTGATACCACTTTGACCGGGGCGAGAATGTCTGACGACCGAACTCGGCTCGAATGACAAACATCTCCCCGACCAGGCTGTCGCACGGCCTGGGATCTCCCGTAGAGTTATAGGTCGAGACCACGTCATTGGCACGAGAAACATAGCCGTCGAGCATGTTGTACTTGGTCACAAGCCAGCTGTGAATGCTCTCTTCTTCAGCAGCGGAAAGGCCACCGGAGTTTGCATCGTTGTCAGTGTTGCCGCCCGTCGAGCCGCCGTTTCCAGACCCTCCGGTAGAGGAACCCGACCCAGAGCCGCCGCCCGAACTCGATGAATCCGAGCCGGAGCCAGAAGTATCCGAGCTACCGGGCTTTCCGGACTGCTGGGCGTCCTGCTCCTTTTGCTGCTCGACCTTATTCACCGTTGCCGCCACGCTATTGTTGGACAACCGATCGATGATCTTGGTGTTGGTGAGCACGATGGTTTTGCCATTGGCAAGCGTGACTTCGTTGTCCGGGGCCTCGGCGCCGTCCGCATCGTCGGTGCCAAACACAATATGCGCGACCACACTTGCCCAAGCATATCCAGTCGTGGTACCCAGATCACTTTTGACCTCATGCCCCACGCGCGGTTCGCGTGCGGCATGCGCCTGCATCATGGACGGCACGGTCATGCCATAGGCAGAAACGCCAGCCATGACCAGCACCAGCGAGCACGACAGCAGCACGTACGCCCGCGGCGCCAAGCCCAGTCGGCGTCGCATGCGCACCGCGGCGCCGCGCTTTGTCTGAGTGCCACCGGGCCGCATGCGTTCTCCTCCAAGAAAAACACGCCGCTCAGAAGCGGCGCATTCATTCAAATCCATATTCGAGTGTATCAGCGAACCCAAAAGGTTGCGCAACGAATGGGCAAATTAAGGATGCGAGCGGAAGCATCCATGCGATAAGCGGATACGAAGCATCTTTGTTGCACAACAAACTCACAGTCGCACGGGGAAATTATGACTACCCCGTGCGACTGTGAGGATAACATACGGTAGGAGCAGGCTCGCCACCTAAATCGCGCGACGGGCCTCGATGGCGCGGCCAAGCGTAAGCTCGTCGGCATACTCCAAGTCGCCGCCCACGGGAAGGCCGCTCGCAAGACGCGATACCTCAACGCCCAATGGCTTGATGGTGCGAGCAAGGTAGCTCGCCGTGGTCTCGCCCTCAATGTTGGGGTTGGTGGCGATAATGACCTCGTGGATGTCCTCGTGGCCCAGGCGCGCCAGCAGCTCGCGGATATGCAGCTGCTCGGGACCGATCTTGTCCATGGGGCTGATCACGCCGCCCAGCACATGGTACAGGCCATGGTAGCTGCCCGTGCGCTCGATTGCCTGGACGTCGCGCGGCTCGCCCACCACGCAAATGCGAGTGGTATCGCGCATCGGGTCCTGGCAGATGGAGCACTCGTCGGCCGTGGCGTAGTTAAAGCAACGGCTGCAAAAGTGGACCTCCTGCTTGACCTCCAGGATGGCCTCGGCCAGGCGGCGGGCCTCCTCGGCATCGGCCTCGAGCAGGTAATAGGCGATGCGCTGGGCCGACTTGGGACCAATGCCCGGCAGACGGCCCAGTTCATCGAGCAGTTTTTGCAGACTGTGATTTGCACTCATATATATGCGTGTCTTAGAACGGCATGCCCGGGATGTTGAGGCCGCCGGTGATGGCGCCCATCTGCTTGTTGGCGAGCTCGTTGACGCCGCGGACGGCCTCGTTGACAGCAGCCATGATCATATCCTGCAGCATATCGACGTCCTCGGGATCGAGGGCATCGGGATCGATGGTGAGGTTGACGAGCTCCATCTCGCCGTTAACGGTCACCTTGACCATGCCGCCGCCGGCAGAGGCGTCGACGGTCTGGGACTTGAGGTTCTCCTGCGCGGCGGCAAGCTGCTCCTGCATCTTGCGAGCCTGCTTCATCATCTGCTGCATGTTCATACCGGCCATGATGGCTCCTTTACGTGCGGCCGCACGCCGAGCTGCAAGGGCAGCCGGAGCACGGCGGGACTTTCAAACTCAAAAATCGTACCACGGCGCGAGGCCAGCGAGCGGGGCGGACGTGTTACCTCAGTCGATATACATGTCCTGGAGCGCAAGCCGCACCCATAGATTATGCAAAGTTGAATAATTCGCATCTGCATAATATCGAAAGCTAAATCTTGTAGAGCCGGAATCCGACATTTAATGCGTACCACTAAATGGCTAAATGCCGAGCCACTACTCGAGGCGGCGCTCATGACGGCAAGGTATAATTTGATTGCCATAGATAGCAATTTGGAGGTGCCCCATGAATGCCCCCGACGTGCTCCAAAACATCCGCTCAAAACACCCCGTTGCATATGTGGTTCTCTATCTCTTTGTCGGCTGGACATTGCTGGTTGTCATCACCCATGCCATAGCTTTTGGAGCAGAACTGCTGATAGCCAGCTCGGACCAGCCCGTCGTCAAATGGGAGACGACCGATGAGTGCACCGACGGAACTCGAACCATTTACTACAACAGCCCGTCCCTCTACCAAGAGTTCAAGGTCAAGATAAAGGACTCCAAGATTGTCGATGCCGAACTAGGCTCTTTATCGACAATCGGAGCAACCGTCAACGCCGAGCAAGTCGAGCACACGGACAGCCATGCGACGTATCGTATCGACCTCAGCATCCTAGGCCGACCGTCACGTACCTGTCTGCTCGAATGCGATGTACACGGCACCACACTACACATGTCCGAAATACAGATGCGCCCGGGCAAAGAGATCTCTTCTTGAGCAGCATACCCGCCCGCACGGTTACTCCACCGGTTTGAAGATGGTGGCCTGGCCGAAGACGTTGCGGATGAGGGCTTTGGCCTCGTCCTCGGTCTGCGGGATGCTCGGGGCTGCACCCTGATGGCCGAAGGGGCTGCCCGCACCGGGGTTGGACTCCCAGGGAGCGGCGGGGACGTCGTCGTTTGCAGAGGCTGCGGGTGCCACAGCAGCGGCCTTGGTCGCGGACGCCGCACCCGGCACGTCGAACGGGGGCAGATCGTCCCCGCCGGCATCGGCAGCAAAACCACCGACCATAGCATCGTCGTAGGGCACCTGCTCGGATTCCCATGGCGCAGCCTGCGCAGGCGGCTGAGCCATGGGGACGGACGCGCGCTCGGGCGCTCGGGGCGCGGGCTCGGTCGGGAGCTTGCCCGTGGCAGGAGCACCGGCAGGGTTGTCGGAGCGCAGCCAAGGGGCCTTGGCCAGGTCGGATGACTTGGGCGCAGGCGCGGCAGCGGACTTGGGCGCGGGGATCGGAGCAGCCGGTTTGGGCGCCGCGGGCTTAGGCGCCGACGGGGTCGATGCCGCTACCGGTGCCGTTTGCTGCTGCGACGCGCTGGCGCTCGAGGATGCAGGGGCCGCCGAGAACACGGGTTGCGGGTCCGCAGATGCCGCAGCCCGTGCAGATGGAGAATGCTCCTCATGTTGAGGAGCCGGCGTGCCACCCCCATCCAGGACATAGTCGACGGTGCGACGACCGAAAACCGCGCAGACCGTCGGCAGGACCACCGACTGCGTATCGGCGCGACCGAGCATCTTAATGGCAAAAGTCGAACCCGCGGGGAACGAGACCGTAAGCTTGGAGCCGTCGTCGGCCGTGGCGCGGGCGTTGAGCAAAAGCCCTGCGTAGGAAGCCTGACGCGCCTTGACACGCTCGACGACCTCGGCCCATTTGCGCTGCAGCTCTCCGGCATCCTCGACCGCGGGCGTCTCGGCAGCACCGGCGGCGGCAACCTGGGCGGCATTGTTGGGCTGGGGCTTAGGTGCCGGAGCGGTGGCAGGCGCGGGGGCCGCAACGGGCTGAGGCGCAGGCGCTGCAGGCTTGGAGGCTGACACGGACGCAGAACGGGGCGCAGGCTGGGCAGTCGGAACAGCAGCGCCGCGGTCCCAAGGCATGCCACCCTGGCGCGCGGACGTAGCAGCAGGGGCAGCGGATGCCGCCGGAGCAGCAGCACGAGCGCCCGAAATGAGCGTCGGCTGCTGGGCAGCAGCGGGTACGGATGCTGCAGGCGCGGCGGCCTGAGCAGCAGCCACGCTCGCCGGCACGGCGCCGTTGGCAACCATGGCCTCCAGACGCGCCACGCGCTCGGCCAATGCCTCAATCGTTAAATCAGCCTCGGGACGCGCCAGACGCGTGCAGGCAATCTCGAGCACCAGGCGCACGTCGCTCGCGCCCCTCATCTCCAGTGCGGCATCGTCGAGCACCGTCAGCACGCGGGCCAGGCGGTCGGCAGGATGCTCGCCAAAGGCAGCGGCCTCGGCAGCAAGCGCCTCGGCCTGCTCCGAGCCGCCCTCAAACAGCTCGGCACGGGCACCGGCAACGCAGGCAACGTACACGTCACGCACATGCGCCACCAGGTCGCGCGTCAGCTCAAGCAGGTCATTGCCCTCCTCGACCTGCACACGAATCAGTCCATAGAGCTCGGCAACATCGCGATCGGCAATGGCGCGGGAAAACTCGCCCAGGATCTGGTCCGAAACCTCGCCCAAAAGCGAGCGGGCGTCGTCCGCATGCACAGAACCGTTGCCAAAGACGCTCAGCTGCTCCAGCGTGGACAGCGCGTCGCGCATGCCGCCCTTGGCATGGCGCGCCACGATAGCCAGCGCCTCGTCGTCGTAATCGAAGCCCTCCTGCTCGCACACGTATGCCAGGCGATACTCGATATCCTCGTTGCCGATGCGATGGAAATCGAAACGCTGGCAGCGCGAGAGGATGGTCTCCAGAATCTTTTGCGGGTCGGTGGTGCACAGCACAAAGATCACGTGTGCCGGCGGCTCCTCAAGCGTCTTGAGCAGCGCGTTGAACGCCGCCGTCGTGAGCATGTGGACCTCGTCGATGATATAAATCTTGTACTTGCCGCGCACTGGGGCAAAGTTGACGGAGTTGATGATCTCCTCGCGCACGTTGTCCACGCCGGTACGGCTTGCGGCATCGAGCTCGTAGACATCCGGGTGGTTGCCCTCGGCGATGAGCTCGCACTCCTCGCAAGTACCGTCGGGCATGCAGCCGCTTGCACCCTCGACGCGCGCCGCCTCGGCATTGCGGCACAGCAGCGCCTTGGCCAGAATGCGCGCCATAGTGGTCTTGCCCGTGCCGCGCGGTCCGCAGAATAGGTACGCGTGGGACAGGCGCCCCTCGGTGATGGCGTGTTCGAGCGTCGAGACGATATGCTGCTGGCCCACCACGGAGTCGAAGGTGAGCGGGCGATACTTTCGGTACAACGATTCCATGGGTGCTCCCCCGGGTATACTGAGACTTGTTGCCGCGACGGCCATGCGGTCGCACGGCATACTGCATTCATAATAACCCGTACGGCGAGCCCGCCGCGATAGGAGTCTAAAGAGCATGGCAGACGCAGAGAGCAACCTCGTTCCCTCCGAAGCAGCCGACCAGGTCGAGGTCGCGCTCGAGGAGCAGGCCGCAGCCGACGACGGCATCCTGTACCTCAACGAGTACCAGTACGAAAACGACCTGGTCACCGACTTCGCCCGCCTGGTCGCCTCGCCCAGGCGCCGTGGCTCCCTGTACGTCGCCGCCGCGATTGCCGCGCTCATCGGCATCGGCATGCTGGTGGCCGGCGGCAGCTGGATCAAGTTCGGCGTCGTGCTGATCGTGTTCGGCGCCTTTTTGGCCTGGTGGAGCAAGAACCTGCACCACACGCTAGCCCGCGACTTTATCGACGCCGTCGAGGCCGACGAGTCCATGGGTGGCCGCTATCGCCGCGTCGCCGCCAACGAGGACGGCCTGATGGTTTGGGGCAAGAGCGGCAAGTCACAGTTCTTCCCGTTTGAAAAACTCGACCACGTACTCGACGGCGAGCGCATCTTTGTGGCCATGTTCGCCGACCAGGGCGTGACGATCCCCAAGGACACCTTCGTCCGTGGCGATGCCGAGCAGTTCGGTCCCTTCCTCAAGGCCCGCATCAACAAAAAACTCCGCATCGAGACCAAGAAGAAGAAAATGAAGGCCGAGAAGGCCGCCGCCGAGGCCAAGCAGGGCGACAAGCCCCAGGAGACCAAGGGCAAGCAGCGCAAGCAGAAGAACAAGAAGAAGCGGTAGGCCAGCCGACACCGAAGACGCCTCGCCCCGCGTCATTCCGGGCCAGGGCGCCTGGGATCGAGCGCGAGTGCCACCGATGGACCCATTTTGCCTAGCTCTCGAGTTACTTCACTTCAAACCTTAAGAGCCTTCTCTCTGGCAGATCGGTCATCTTCATCGTATAAGTCCCAGGAAAAGCCTTCTCAAAACGGACGGTCTCGTAACCTTCGAAATAGTCGTTGGTGTTTTGCATCATGAATGGGACGAGCAACTCGTTCTCCGCCCCAACCTGTACAGCAAACGCAGCAGAGCCGCCCAGAGCCGGCATTGCCTGCGTTATCAGATCGGTATTGACCACAAAGTCATAGTTTGGCGCAGACTCCGGCACCAAATGCCAAACATACGTTTTGATTCCGTCTTCGATATTGTCCTTATTCCTGACACGCATCTTTACGGCGATAACACACGTGATGTCGGCGTCCTTCAATTTCGTTTTCGTATCCACGATGCCATATTTTGAATAATCATCATGCGCACGCTTGAGATACTCGCGCGGCGTGAGCAGCTCTGCCCCGTCTATGCAAAACGAATACCCGTCAGTCGCCACATCCTTCGAACCCAGAAACGCCCCATCCATCGAGAGCCATTCGCCCTCCGCATAATATTTCTCAGGAATGACCGTCCGGTTCCCGTTAACGACGCTCACCCTCATGCCCGCAAGGCCGGTAGCAGCACAGCCGAAAAGAGCAAGCACCGCCCTTCTTGTCCACAGGGTTTTCTTCATCGCGCTCACGACCTTTCCCGAACTTTCACAACGGCACCGTCGCGCATGCAGTAAACCCGATCGGCCAGCTCCTCGAGCACCTCTCCGTCATGGCTGGACAGAATAACCTCGCGACCCGTTGAGGCCGCCATCGCCACAACGCGCTTGAGCATTTCAACGCCCGCTTCGTCGAGGGCATTTGTTGGCTCATCGAGAACAAGTAGCTTCGGCTTTTCCATAATTGCCGCAGCTATCCCCAGACGTTGCTTCATCCCAAGCGAGTATGCTCGGAACTTCTTTTTTTCGTCTGCATCGAGCCCCACGAGCCGCAGGGCAGAGCGAATGTCCTCGGGGGTGGCAACGCCCTTGATCTGAGCGATGAGCTCCAGATTATCGTAGCCAGACAGATATCCCAAAAAGGAAGGCGCCTCGATCAACATCCCCAGACTCGGCGGGAACGAGATGTCCGCCCCAAGCCTTTGGCCATCGATAGAGATTTCGCCTTCGGTAGGCTTGATCAATCCGCAGACCACTCGCATAAGCATGGTCTTACCCGAACCGTTTATCCCCTGAAGCCCAACCACAGTCCCAGGGTCAACCTCGATGGACACGTTGCGCAGAACATCGTTTTTGCCCATGCGCTTCGATACGTCCCTAACGATCACGCTCATATCTTGTCCCCCTTTTCTATAAGGTCGGCCCTTCGAAACCACAGTCCGCCCAACGATAGGCATAACGACATAATCACAATTGAAAACAAGACGCTCGAGCCCGTCGCAATTCCCTCTTTGACAATTCCGCCCCAACGCAACAGCATTAGGGCGTTGCCTAACAGCACCCAATGCCGCGCAAATGCCGAACAGATCAGGTAGCTCATTAAAACCACAAACGAGACCGACGGCCCAAGTACAAAGCCAATCACTGCCTGCGCAAACGCAAGCGCCTCGAAAGCAAAAAAGAGACCTGTGAAAAACGGCAGCGCATCCGCCTCGCCAGCTTTGAGAAACCACGGCGCCAAATTAGCCAGCTGAAGCGACTCACCATGAATGACCGCGCTGAACGAGGCGCTCACCATCAAGCTCCAAATCACAACAGAGCAAACCACCACGAGCAGCGAAAATGCCGTTACCGCCGCCACCAAGATAAAACGCGAGACCCACCAAAGGGTTCTTGACCGGCATCGAACAAGCGCTTGCAAACCAAACCCGTGCAACGATTCGGTCGGATAATCGAGTGTTGTATAGAGAATAAGCAGAATGACAAATAGCCATCCTAACGGAGGCACAAACATGAGCCCGGGCCTAGGCTCAAACGGAGCGGATCCGGCAAACACGAGCGCGAGATTATCAGCAAACCCCAAGGCATTCGTCCGAACCCCATACACAGAAGACAAGCCGTAGGCGTACACCAAGTTCGCAACGGTCACTGCCGCAATCGCAATAAAAGTAAGGATGTTCTTCTTCAAAACGGTCCTCAGGTCCGCGGCGACCAGCCTAAACAGCATCAGACCACCTCGCGTCTTTTTAAGAATCTCGCGGAAATCAAAGAAAAGACGAACAGCAAAATGATTTCTGCAAACCCTGCTCGAATGTCGGGCCAGTTATTTAGTGATTCCGACCTGATGCTGTTAAGAATGTTGCAGTTAAAGCCGACGCATGAAAGGACGCTAAAAATCCAATCGTTAACAAAGTGCCATGCAACCATAATCAGATATGGAACGACCATCGCCTTGATTCTGCTGCGAAACACAACCGACAGACCAGTCACGGCCATGGATAGAGCCCCCAGCGTCACCGCATCGAACAGTGTATAAACCAGCACATATAACAGAGGCCGGGAATAAAACAGACCAGAAAAATAGCTATGCAGATAGAGCCCGACGTAAGTCGATTCATCGACCCGGGGGAGATACGCGGGAAACAGCATTGAGACAATCAGGAAGTTCACGAGTAGCGGAATAGCCGTGACCGCAAACGCAGAGAGAAAAGCAGACAGCATCTTCACGTTCACGTATGCATTTCTAGAAACACGCGTGCAGATCTGCGCCTCGTAACCGCTCAAACGCTCGGACAGGCATGACCACGACCCGGCCAGCATGGCAAGCAACGGCAGCGCATAGAAAAACACCGATGCCGATAGCGGTGCATTTGCACTCACAACGATCCAGTTACCAAAGCTACTTTCACGCGTTTGGCCGAGGTATGCCTGGGCTTGCAAACCAACGCCATAGCCAAGCGATAACAGCTGCTTGCGCTCAGTCTCGAGCGTCCACCATGCCTCAATGGCAGCCGCCATCGAAATTGCAGTTGCAACCATAAGGGTCAACGCAAATATAGGATTGCCAAATATCTTGGACAACTCGTGCCGCATTAGATTTCTATTCAAGCGACATCACCCTCCCTTCGGCCGGGCCGAGCAGCAACACTCGGCCCGGCCCTAATCACAACAAGAAGCTGCGGATTGGCTAGGAGGGAAGTTTGTTAAAATGGCCAAAGCAATCGGGGCTCCACTTTCCATAGACCGTGCCGTATCCGGACTCGGCCCATGCAGTCAGACGAGCATAGCTGCGCTTATTCTCACGGACGAGATTGTATATCTCCCATTCACGCTCATGGTTGGAGCGATACACGCCCTGCGTGCAATTCAAATTGCCCGTTCCTCTATTGTCATAGGCACCGTCCACGTACAAACGTAACGGCTTTCCCGAATAGCCCATAATCCAAATGTAAACTGAAGATGAGTCGTGCTTCGAGCGATAGCCAGTTGCGCTCGTGCCAGAACATTGAAAAGCGAAATCTCTATCTTCGTTGTTCTTGCATGTGGCAATTCCGGCATCCGCGCTCTGCGAAATGCTAGAAACCTGGGAAGTGTCAAACTCCTCTTGAGCAAATGATGCGGCAGGTGCACCCATCGACAAGCCCGCAACAATCGCCAAGCCGACTCCGATTCGAGCAATAGCGCTCCTTGGCTTAATCATGGCCTTCTCCAATCAAAAGCGGTTAACAATGCGTCGACGCACGGCAACCTTTGCATGAATAGAGAAAGATGTCTGTAAACACCCGCTATTGAGTTGATCGCTCAGGCGTTTACACGTTATCTACCTGCGATAACAATGAAACAAGCTCCGCTTTATTCTTGATCTTCAACTGGCGGTAAGATGCAGACCGCAGTGCTTGCACCGTAGATGCAGCGTAACCGACATCCTCCGCAATGGTCTTTGTCGTTGCGCCTTCTGCCGTCATCAGCAAAATTTGCGACTGAACATCAGAAAGGGAGCGCGACGCAAGCAGGGCAAGCTGGCGCACGCGAGCTGCTTCGGTAAGCCCGTTCGCGCGGTACTCCAAGACGGCCTTCTCGTTCTCAACCGAGCGGGTGAGCGCGATGTGCGTGACGAACATGGGCGCAGACCAGCAGACGATCACCGTTGCCACGACGACATTGACAGCCGAACTTTGCCCCAGCAACGAAGTAAGGAACAACGGCTCGAAAACCATCAGATCCTGCGCCATGTTGAGCAAGACAGCCCAAACAGGAGCCGTCGCCCCAAAGCAAAGCATCCATACCCCGAGCATTTTGCGCTGCGGACAGCTACGCAGCACTATATATGTGAACAGTATCCCCGTCAGCACCGCAAGTCCATGGATTCGCCCCCTAGTGGCTGCATAGATTAAAGCGGATACACCTATTAACGCCAACGGCACGATAGCCCGAGTACGGCCACGCGCCTTAAATGAACACAGCCCAACAGCGAGCGAAGCCATAGACGTCATGCCGCAAAACAGGACCGGCACAGCCATCAACGGATCGCGTACGCACCTCCATGCCGCGATATAGACAAAAGACCATTCCACGGCAGACAGTATCGCCCACACGCACGGGCTTCCGAGCCCAATCGCCCCATCCGTTCTAGTCAGTGCAGCTTCACGATTCAGTTTTTCACCCGCGTAGTGCAGCGACAGAAGCAGTCCGAGACCCAATGCATAGCTTGAGAGAGAAAAGGTAACAGCCCATGAAACACCGGATCCCCAATAACTATCAGCCATTACCAAGGGGCCCGCTGCAAGGAGGATAAAAAATAATGTGAGCAGGTATCGAAACAGCCGGCGCGTCCGAGCTGATGCCAACATATCGTCAGCATGCCGCCGCGACAGCTCGGGCCCTACAGCATCACCCTCGTCCACAAACAACTCCACGAGCTCGCGTGAGCCCGCAACCGACGCCTTCCCGTATGCTCGGTGAAGCGTTGTTCGCACCGTCGATGGCTTCGTATCCGTCTCCTTGGCAATTTCCGCCGGCGTTTTCCCTTTGAGCAGCAGTCGGACAAACTGTTCTTCTCGAGGCGACAGGGCGGGGGAAAACGCCCCCGCATCGAATGGGTCGGACGTGCGGGGGATATCCGAATCGTTGTTCCGCTTCTTCCTGAGCAACGTGCATACGAAGGCGGCAATAGCGGACCCCATCGTCAGCGACACAATGATCGCGGCATCGTTTGCGAAGTATGCCACCTCAACAGCCGGAACAAGGCCAATAGGAACTGCCACGAGCACAGAACGGGCAGACACGTCGCTCTGTCCCCGACCAAAGGCGTAGGGGCAGAAAAACAGCAGGACCGCAGCCAATACGAAATAGGCTAGCGGAATTAAAAGCGCAAGACCAATTGGCGCGGCCGATGCAGAGGATATTCCCCATGGCTCGGGGATGACTCTCCATGAAACTCGACAGCAGAACAGCAGACAAGACATGACGGCTATTGTTTCTGTAAAAATCGCGTCCTGCGGATGACGAGTTTCTCTTTCGTCAGCCCGCGTCGCCCCCTGCGTCAAAGGAAAGCCCGCCGTATCCCAAATTACATATGAGAGGAGCAACGACCCAGCAAAGCACGAGGCGCATGAAACGCCGCGCAACAGCCAGATAGGCGCAAACACGAATGGAATAGAATCTCCGCGAGCATAGAAGGCCAAGTCGGCCCACTCGGGAACCGCCGCAATAGTAGCAAGGAAAATACCGAAAGCGCCAAGGAACCCCGGCCGCCTTATTTCTCTCCCCTTGCGGAGCGCAACACCATGACCAAACGCCGCGAGGCATGCGCCAAGGATAACGAGCCAGGTCATTGCGCCTGATACCAAGCCAATTGAAGATGAAAACCGGTGATAAGGGGTGACCGCCATTACGATAAGCACAATGGCGCAGGCAGATGTGGCGGAACGTCGGGAAAAGAGCATATGACCTCCATAGCGCGGCATTATACCGCTCGGGCTGCTCATTTATCTCCGCGCCTGCACCAGCCAGCATCAACGATTCAGGCGAACTCCAATCCGAGCCAGATCACGGTCCAGCTTTTGTCCGCAGTCCCCACATCAAAGCGGGATGCGCTTTCCTTTTGAGTATCGATCCGGAAACTGCATCCCGTTCTAGGCCAATATTCTGGGATGCAGTTTCCGCAGCCTACCCCATTCGGAAAACGCATCCCGTAATTTGGACGAAAACTGGGACGCGCTTTCCGGATGGGTCGAGACGAGGGCCAAGCCAGATAGGCCACCTCACCCCGCTACCTTCACCATGCACCCGAGCGTGCTACACTAGCAGCATCTATGCCACCGCGAATGGCTCGGCCCCGCGCCCGCCGCTCGCAAACGAACTTTAAACGCACGAGGGTTGGCCATGCCGCTTTTCTCGCAACATACCGCCCGGTTCTCGCCGGACGTTCCCTTGGAGGGCACCAGCTCTCGCGAGCTGCTCAAGCGGTACCAGCCGCTCGAGACACTTGCGACCGGCGGTTTTGGCTCCATCGAGATCTGCCGCGACACGCACCTGCGCCGCCGCGTCGCCATTAAACGCATCCCCCTTATCAACGGTGCCGGCATGCCCGCCAGCGACATCATGGATGTCCTGCGCGAGGCGCACACTGCCGCCATGCTTCAACATCCCAACATCGTGCAGGTCATCGACTTTACGCACGACACAGCCTATGCCTACCTAGTCATGGAGTATGTCGATGGCATGTCGCTTGCCGAGTTTTTGCACCGCGTGGACGGCCACTCACTTACCTTTGACGAGGCCGCGGCCATTGCCGATGCCCTGGGCCAGGCGCTCACCTTCGCCCATAGTAATGGCGTACTCCACCTGGACATTAAGCCCGCCAACGTGCTCATCGACCACTCGGGCAATGTAAAGCTCACCGACTTTGGCATGGCGCGACTGTCGTCTGCCGGTGGCTTTGGCGGCTCACGCGGCGGCACTATCGGCTACATGCCGCCCGAGCAGCTCGATATCGAGACCGGCACGGTCGACGAGCGCGCCGATGTCTTTGCCCTCGCCTGTGTGATCTACGAGGGCCTGTGCGGCAGCGCTCCCTTTATGGCGGCCACGCCCGCCGACTCGCTCGACCGCATCATCGGCGGCGCCACCTATCCCAGCGAGCTGATACCACACTTTCCCCCGGGAGCCGAGGCCGCGCTCGTGAGCGCGCTCTCCCCCATGCCGCAGGACCGCCCCAACAGCATCGAGGCATTTTGTGACCAGCTCCTTGCCGGTCTGGGCAGCGTACGCGAGGGCCGTCGCAGCCTGGAGCAAATGGTTGGCGAGCTTTCGGATGACGAGCATGAGCTCGACGATATCGAGCCGTCGCACTACGAAGGCGACGCCATCGAGGTCGACCCCGCACTCGGCTGGGCGGGCACGCGCTGGAGCCATGCGCGCGACTACACCATGCACGCTATCTCGGCGCTAACGTGTGGCACCTTTAGCTTTTTGCTGATGCAAACGGCCGGGGTCGCGGCGCTTCCCGGCCTGGTCATTGCGGCTATCGCGATCGGAGCGGCGGCTGGCCTGGCCCCCCAGATCGGCTCGGCCATCTCGGCTGTGGGCTTTTTGGTGCTCATGGCCAACGCCACCATGCAGGCGCAGGGCATCCTGTCGATGTTGCCGGTCGCGGTGATCTTTGCCGCTGCCATGTCCGGTTGGTGGATCGCCTGGGGTCGTACCGAGGCTGCCGCGAGCGCCGCGCTCACCTGTGCGCTCGCGCTTGGCTGTCTGACCGGCAATACCTTCCTGGCAGCTGGGGTCGCCGCCGGCGTCGCGTCATTTTGGCTCGGCCCGGCAAGCGCCGCCGCGGCAACGGGCATGGGCGCGCTTTTTGCCCGTCTGGCCACGGTCGCGCTTTCAGCCGGAGGCGTGCTGGGGCTCGGTAACGTTGCCGCAGCGCTGGGAGACCCGCTCCTTTGGGCTGCCTTTGTGCTGGTCGCGGCAACTGCCGCAGCGTCATCTGCGCTGCTCAATGCCCATGCCAAGCGTGCCGATCAGGGCTCAAACCTTGCCGCAATCGCCGCCATCGCTGTCACCGGCATCGGCTGCGCAGCGGCGTCCTGTCTTGCACACCATATGGAAATTGCCAGCCTTGCAGCCGCGGTCATCGCCAAGGCGGCGGTTGCGGGAATCCTATCCTCTATAATCGTTGGGATATGCCTATAT
>WGSR01000090.1 GCA_014871545.1 Collinsella sp.
CCCGTGAGCTCGCCGTCGGCGCCCTGCATTGCCTGCGGCGCATCGGAAGTATCGAGGGCGACCGTCAGGGTTCCGGGAGTGACCAGGGCATCGTCCGACACCGCCGGCGTGACGGTCTCGTACTCGATCTGGTCGATCGTGGGAGTCGTGAACGTAGACAGCGGGTTGAACGCGCATCCGCTCAGGCCCAAAACGGCGATGACCGCTGCGGTCCCAGCACCTAACCGAGCCGCGTGCATCAAGCTGCCCCTCACCATGTCCACTACCCTGCCTTCTGTGTCGTATACGATCCGTGCGTTGCGCGGAATATCAGGTTGTTCCCACCAGCTGACCTGGTATTTGACCCCACACTTGCGCACCGGGGTGTTTGCTCGGGAGGCCGCAGCCACCTTCACGACTGACCCGCTCGCCCGCGAGGCGGTATTGCCCCAAAGAAAGTAGAACGGACGGTGCGGCTTACATCTAGGACGCGCCATGATCGCGCCGCGCGCACGCGGTCGCTTACGTGGATCCCTTTGACCGCGTCTGTCTTGGACTAGGACGGGCATTTCGTCCGTCCGCAACCACAGCCTGGTAGGAACGAAGCGCATTATAGCTAAGTTCAAGCTAAAGTTTAAGGTTAGGGGCGTCATTCGCATCGCGAGTACAGATTTCGCAGGTCGGAGCGGGCTATTCGTGCCCCCATGAAGCCCGGAGCTCCCCCACGGGGAGCTCCGGGGCACCCGTCTCAGGGTGCCGTGTGCAAAAAACGGCAAATATGAGTACTGTCACCAATTTAGTAGCAGCGTATTACCGCCTCACGAGCCCTTTTTGAGTTCCGCACAGCCTGCTTGGCGCCAAGATATTCCACATTCGTTTATTATCTCTTCGCTGAATCCAGATTTTCGGCCCAAGTTTCTTTGTTTTTGCTGTCACTAATCTAGTAACAGTACTCATATTTGCCGTTTTTTGCACAGAGCATATAAACAGACCCCCTATAAAGCTATAGTTTTACGCTGGCTTGAGCCCAAAGCACGCTCGGAGCGTATTCAGCAGAGCATCTTGCCTCTTTCGACGAGCCTCTACGCGATTCTGATATCGCTTACCCATACGCTGGTGGATGCGCCATGCGAGCGCTTCCATCGCTTCCATGTCGCGGAGCATTTCGTTGTTGACCGTCGCAACCTCGATTCCCATAGTAATCAAGCCCGTGTTGCGTTTTTCGTCATGGATACGTCCCCTCCGAGAGGAATGGCCCAGCTCACCGTTGTATTCCAGGTCAAACCGGGCTGTTTCCTGATACGCATCGCAAACTGCATGCGGCATCCCCGAGATTGCCTGCGCGCGGTCATCGAACTCAATCTTGTAGTCGGTCTTAAAGGGACCGCAGGCAAATCCGCCATAGGAAAACGGAAGCGAAAACAGAGCGAGCATGATGCACTCCATGGGCGAGCGCAGGTTTTCTGACAAGTAGGGACACAGACGCTGCAGCTGCTTGGCCGCGTTCCCCTTGCATACCGCGAGGTAATCTGCCAGACGATCGGGCGTCAGCACCGGCTCAACCTCAAAGTAGCCCACGTCTGCTGGCTGGTCCTTGTCCTTTGCAAGCTTATTCGTAACGGGCGAGGTGTAGGGAGGCAGATACTTCCCGCGATCACTCAGCGAAATCTTAGAGCACAGCTCCTGAGCCAGGGCAAATGCCTGGATGCAGCCGACCTCGCGCGCAACGGCAACACAAAGGGCCTCGGGAGATAGACTGTACACCCCCGGTTCCACCTCTAGAATCGAGCCGACGGGCAACCCGGAGCATACGGACCAGCTCACGCCAAGAATGCGGCGACGCTGCTTCGCCGACCCCACCAGCAGGCACAGGTCTTCTTGAACCTCGCCACTCACGGCCCCGATCCTCACCAAATCGGGAAGATAGATGTCCTCGGCCGAGGGCGACGATGCGTGCAGCACACGGCGCTCTTCATCGGGATCGAGGTCTCTCCAACTGATGTAACCCATTTGTCGACGCTCGGCGCGCATCATGCGCAGTGCCGAGGCGCCAGTCAGGATTACGGAGGCCGCCAGTTGCTCGCTTGTCGGCTCGGTGCGTCGCGCAATCTTCACTGCCACAAAACCACCCCTACCAAACGCGTGCGATAGCGAGACCATCGACTGCCGCGGCACCGGCACGCTTGAGCTCCGCCGAGGCTGCTGCCATGGTCGCGCCCGTGGTAATGACATCATCGATGAGCAGCAGACGGAGGCCGCGCACATCCTCGACCGTCTCGTACATGCCCCGGGCATGCTCCCGGCGCTCATCGCGGCCGAGCTCTCGCTGGTCACCATGACCGTATTTGACCAGGGCGTCCAGCAACGGGACACCCGAAAGATCGCAAAACGAGCGCGCGATTGCTTCCATATGGTCGAATCCACGCCGCCGAAACGCCGCCGCAGTCGCGGGCACAAACACCACCGCGTCCGCACCGGACAGCACACCGCCGTAGCGATCGGGGGCTGCCGCCTGGGCATGCAAGACGGTGTCGTAGAATAGCTCCGCCAGATACGGTGCCAGACGGCGCTCGCCCGCATCCTTGTACGCCTTGATGATGCGCGGCAGCGGATGTGCGTAGACGGCGCACGCCAGACAGCGATCGAGCGCCTCCGCCATTGCCGAGGACGTGCCCTCGACCGAACACTCAGTGCACAGCAAATCCCCAAACGGGGCGCCGCATCGGGTGCAGCTATGACGTGGGTCGATGAGCGTGAGCGCGGCCAGGCAGTCTTGGCAAATAAGCGCACCGGCGCGCTCGCAGCCGGCACATCGTGTTGGCGACAATGCCTCGAGCGCCTCGCGTGCCGCCCACTCGGCAAACGGTAGCAATTCGTCCGCAAACGGTAGGGCACCGGCACCCTGCAGACGGCTCAATATGTTCAGATGGCTCTTCAAGACACAACCCTCCCTACGTTCGGTCGCAGGGAGGGTTGTTGATTCGGCGCTATGATACCCCGATGCGCTCGGGGCAAGGCGGGCTAAATCCGCTCGCGGGCGTTATTCGCCGGCGGGCGGTTGTGGTGCGGACGAAGACGGGGTCGAGCCATCGCCACCATCCTGGCGCGGCTTGCGGGAACGGCGACGGCGACGGCGCTTTTGACCCTGGTCGGCCGAGCCCTCGCCACCGCGATCCTCGCGCGGCTCGCGCTCGTCGCGAGCGGCGCCACGCGAAGCCTTAGCAGCCGCTCCCCCGCCGTCTCCAGGACGACGGCGCGTGACCTTGACCTCGCCATCCGAGACCTGATCGGCCACGGAGGGCACTGAGGGCTTCTGTTGCGCGCCCGAGGAATGGCGACGGCGCGGACGCGGCGCGCGCTCCTCCTCGCCACGCGACTTGCCGCCCTTGTCGGCAGGCGCATCGGAGGCCGAGGGGCCCTTGGAAGCGGCACCAGCCTCGCGAGCAGCTGCGGCGCGGAAGGCGTCCTCGCGCTCCTCACTCGACAGATGACGGCGGCGGCGTGTGGGGTTCATGCCACCGCCGCGATTCTGCTGCTGGGGCTGCTGAACCTCGCGCTCGCGAGAGGCGTTCTTGCCCGCGGCTGCAACCTCGGTAGCATCGCCCGAGCCCGCGCGCTTGCGACGACGACGGCCACCGGCGGCCTCCTCGGCCTCGGGTGCCTCGGCCTTGCCGCGGCCCTTTCCGCGGCCACGACCCTCGCCCTGGCCCTGGCCGGCGCGAGCATCGGATTCGGCATCGCGGCGACGGCGCTTGGGCATCGACGTACCGGCCAGACGGTCGGCACTCGACAGGCCATCGCCCACGTCGACGCCGTTCTCGCGATCGAGCTCCATGAGCGCCAGGCGCATCTCGGGCGACTCGATGCGCTCGAGCACGTCGCGCGTCACGCAGTCGGGGCGGCAGTTGCAGCCCTGCTCGGCGGCCTTCTTTTTGCAGCCCTCCGAGCACGTCATATCGGCCAGGTTGACCTTAAAGACTTTGCCGTTCTCCAGGCGCAGCACCAGCTGCTCACGCGGCGTGTCATATTCCTGAATACGCGCCTTGCCGAGCGGCGTATCGATGAGCGTCTTCTTTTTGGGCGCACGGCTCTTAAAGTCCTTGTAGGCCTCGAACTCGTAGCGCAGGCAGCACATCAGACGACCGCACACACCGCTGATCTTGGAGGAATTGAGCGGCAGGTCTTGCTCTTTTGCCATGCGAATCGAGACGGGTTCAAACTGTCCGCCAAAGCGCGTGCAGCAGAGCTCCTGTCCGCACTGGGCGTAGCCACCCACCAGGCGGGTCTCGTCGCGCACGCCGATCTGGCGCATGTCGACGCGAATATGCAGCGTCGAGGACAGATCCTTGACGAGCTGGCGAAAATCGACGCGCTCCTCGGCTGCAAAGTAGAACACGGCCTTCTCGCCGCCAAACAGGTACTCGACGCCGACCGGCTTCATCTCGAGGTCGAGCTCCTTGACCAGGCGGCGGAAGTCGACCATGGCCTCGTCGCCCTGGATGGCCAGGTCGTCGGCAAGCTGCAGGTCGATGTCGCTCGCCACGCGCAGCACGGGCTTGAGCGGCTGACCGATCTCGTCTTGCGGCACCTCAAAGGGATCGGCCGTGACCAGGCCGATCTCGGTTCCGCGCTCGGTGGAGCAAATGGCATAATCGGCCTCGAGGATATCCAAATCCTGCGGATCGAACCACAGGTCGCGCGAGGCGTAGGTAAACTTAACGGGTACGACTAACGGCATTTCAGTGCCTTCCTGATATCGAACAGCATGACCTCGATGGCCAGCTGGGGAGTAACGTTTCTGGCGATGTTGCGCTCGGCGGTCGCGACTGCCTCGAGCGCCTGGGTGGCACCCGCAACATTCGTCGTCGCGGCAAGCCGCCCGATCGTGTCGCGCACGTCCTCGTTCACCACGTCGGCCGCCTCATCCTGAAGCGTCAACAGCACGTCGCGCATGAGCGTCCGCGCGCTCGCCAGCGCTTCCATGATACCCGAACGCTCGCGCGCGTTGAGTTCGCGCTTGTTGCGGTCCTCAAGCTGCTTCAATGCTCCACGCGACAGGTAGTCGGCGTTTTGCTCGAGCACCTTTTCCTGCGTGGACTTGACCTCGGCGAGCGGCGCCTTAACGGCGACGATGAGCGACTTGGCGCGGCTGAGCACGTCGGCCTCGTCGGCGGCGATGAGCGAATCGATGGCGCGAACCATCTGACGGCGGGCGTCCTGGCGCTCGGCGCTCTTGAGGAACTCGATGCCACGCGTGGGGCTTCCCGCTACGGCGACGGCCATGCGGCAACGCGCAGGGTCCTGACCGGTGGCGCGGCTCACGGCCTGCGCGGCGACGGCGGGCGATACCAGCCGAAACGGCACGCACTGGCAGCGGCTCACGATGGTGGGCAACATCACGTCTGCCGAGGTGCCCAGCAGGATGAACATAACGCCCTCGGGCGGCTCCTCGAGTGTTTTGAGCAGTGCGTTGGCGGTGTTGGCGCGCAGCTGCTCGGCACGGTCGATGATGTAGACCTTGGCCTTGGCACGGATGGGCGCCAGAGGCACGTCGTCGAGCAGCTCGCGGGTCTGAGCGATGAGGTAGCCCGTGGCGCTCTCGGGCGTGTAATAGTGCACGTCGGGGTGCGTATGGCGGGCGACGCGCACGCAGCTATCGCATGAGCCGCAGCCATCCTGCTCGCACAGGAAGGCTTGGGCGAGCGCCCACGCGGCGTCGAGCTTGCCCGCGCCGGGCGCGCCCAAAAACAGGTAGGCGTGCGATGCGCGACCGCTGGCGACGGCATTGGTCAAAAAGTCGCGCACGCGCTCTTGGGTGTCGAGCTTGGCCAGCAGGCTTGCCTGAGCGGGGGCCATGTTACTCGGCCTCCTGGGCAAGCGCGGCGGTGACGGCATCCTGGGAAATGTCGAGGCCGTAGGCGCGAACCTGCTCGACCGTCTGCGCGAAGACGTCCTCGATGGACGCGGTCGCGTCGATGAGCTTTACGCGGTTTGGTTCCTCGGCGGCAATGGCGCAAAATCCCTGGTAGACGCTCTCTTGGAAGGCCATGCCTTTTGCCTCCATGCGATCTGCCGCGCCACGGGCTGCCATGCGCAGCGCCGCCTGCTCGGGCGTGATGTGATAGACGAGTGTGAGCGCCGGGTGCGTCCCCGCGACGGCCAGGTTGTTGGCATCGCGCACTATCTGGCGATCAAGGCCGTCGGCAAATGCCTGATAGCAGGTCGTGGAATCGTAGAAGCGGTCGCACAGGACCACCTTGCCGACAGCAAGGGCGGGCGCGATGACCTCGTGCACCAACTGAGCGCGTGCCGCCTCGTAGAGCAACAACTCGCAGGTGTCGCCCATCGCTGTATTGGCGGGGTCGAGCAGCAGAGCACGGATCTTTTCGCTGATGGCGGTACCGCCCGGCTC
>WGSR01000091.1 GCA_014871545.1 Collinsella sp.
GGGCTGTCTCTGCCGTGGCGCTGACGATTCTCGTCCTGATGCATTCCGGTAAGGGTACCGGCGTTTCGGATATGATTGCCAGCTCGCTGTATAACTCCAGCTCTGCCACGGGCGTTATGGAGCAGAACCTTGACCGCCTGACCGTCATCATGGCTGTCGTGTTTGCCGTGTGCGTCGTGCTGTGCATGTTCTTCTTCCCGCAGGGCATCGTGGGCTACTAATCACGAGCCGCATAAATACTTGAAAAGGGTCCCGCAAGTGCGGGACCCTTTTTGTTTACATATTTGTAACAGAGTCAAAATATCCTCATATACTTCGCCCAACTAAAGAAAATCTCGACCGTTAACCGGAATTAGCCCCAAATCGTGCATAAAATGCGCTACTGTATTGCAATACGTTGGTCCGCTTTGTATAACCAGCCAAAACGGCGGACCGCGTTTGAATGGTTCGATTGGGCTGTCTTGACGTTGCCCGACCGAACTTACTTTGTCCTATCTCATAAGGAGGATGGCATGGCTGATTCTATGTTCCACCAGCCCGTTATGGGTCGTCGCGCCTTTGTCGGCGGTACCCTTGCTGCGAGCTCCATGGCTTTTCTTGCCGCATGCGGCAAGAAGGGCGGCGACGCTTCCGGTTCTGAGTCCGGTTCGACGCTGAACTTCTACATCAACAACCCGGTCTGCATCGACCCCTACAATGTCCAGGAGGACCAGGGCACTCAGGTCGAGTACCAGCTCTTTGACGCTCTGACCTCTTATGACGCCGAGAAGGGCGAGATCGTTCCGCTGGCTTGCGAGTCCTTCGAGGCCAACGACGACGCCACCGAGTTCACCTTCAAGATCAAGAAGGCCAAGTTCCACAACGGTGACGACGTTACCTCCAAGTCCTTCAAGCTCGGTTGGGAGCGTCTGGTCAACACCAAGTCGGCCATCGCTACCGAGTATGGCCCTTCCGAGGTCTCCTATCACCTTTCCATGGTCGAGGGCTATGACGATCTGCTTGCCGGTAACGCTACTGAACTCAGCGGTGTTACCTGCCCCGACGATGAGACCCTCGTCGTCAAGCTGTCTTCCGCTTACGCCGACTTCCCCTTCGTCGCCTCTCACCCGGCTCTGGCCCCGGTTCCCGAGTGCGCCGAGTCCGATGCCAAGAGCTTCTACCTTGCGCCGGTCGGTAACGGCCCGTTCATGATGGACGGCAAGTGGGAGGATGGTCAGGAGATCAACCTCAAGAAGTTCGACGATTACTATGGCGACAAGGCCAAGATCGATGGCATCCACTTCCAGGTCATCAAGGACATGGAGACCGCTTACAAGGAGTTCCAGGCCGGTAACCTCGATGTCTGCGACGTTCCCGTTGCTCAGATCGACGCCGCCAAGAAGGATCGCGGCGTGTCCAAGGACGGCTACACCATGGGTGACGGCGAGCGCATGCTGCTCGGCTCCGAGCCTTCCACCTACTACCTGACCTGCAACAACACGGCCGAGCCGTTCAACAACGCCGACCTGCGCAGGGGTATCTCCCTGGCCATCAACCGTGAGGCCATCTGCAAGACTATCTTCAAGGGTACCCGTACCCCCGCCGACGGCATTGTTCCTCCGGGCATCGATGGCTACAAGGAGGGCGCATGGGAGTTCTGCGCCTACGACGTCGACAAGGCTAACGAGTACCTGGACAAGGTTGCTCCCGCTGGCGCTAACGGCGATCGTGGCATTAACGTGACCCTTTCCTACAACCAGGATGGTGGCCACAAGGAGATCATGGAGTCCATCATCGGTGACCTCGCCAAGGTTGGCGTTACCGCTGTCTCCGATACCCCTGAGTGGTCTGCCCTGCTCGAGCAGTATCAGAACTTTAACTATCAGTTCGGTCGTCTGGGTTGGATTGCCGACTACCCGATTATGGACAACTTCCTGTATCCGCTGTTCCACTCCGACTCCCTCGGTGGCGACAACCGCTCCGGTTACAACAACCCCGAGTTCGACGCCAAGGTCAACGAGGCTCGCACCACGGTTGACGACGAAGAGCGCGTTGCTAAGATGCAGGAGGCCGACGCTATGGTCGCTGCCGACTGCCCGGTCATCCCGGTGATGTTCTACACGCACACCATCGTCGGCTCCGATCGCATCAAGCACCTCTATGTCGATCCGCAGAAGCACGCTGAGCTGGGTACCGCTGAGCTCGCCTAAGAGTTTGCAGCTTCCGTGAGGGTCAAGTATTTACGTAGACCTCATGGGAAACATACAGTTCTCCCTAACCTGGGGTAAACTGGCTGATGGTAATTTTGGGATGCCGGTCTGGCGATCGGCATCCCATTTAGGTTAATCCCTAGATAGGGGAGTGGTATGGGTAAGTACATCGTTAAACGTGTGCTTCAGTTCATCCCGGTATTTTTGGGCGTTACGCTGATTCTGTTCGCCCTTCAGAATATCGTGCCGGGAGATCCGATCAAGCTGATCGGTGGAGACAAGGCTCTGTCCCCCGAGGTGGAGCTTCAGCTTCGCGTCCGCTATCACCTGGTCCAGTCGGACGAGGACGGCAACGCGATCCTTGACGAGAACGGCGACCCCGTTCAAACGTCGCTCGTGGACCGTTACTTGTATTACATGAACGGCCTGCTTCATGGCGATCTGGGCAATTCGTATCAGCGCAAGCTGCCGGTTACGGAAATTTTTGCCCAGAAGTATCCGTATACGGTCAAACTTGCCGCGTGCGCCATCGTGCTCGAGGCAATCATGGGTATCGGTGCGGGTATCATTTCGGCGGTAAAGCGTTATTCCTTCTGGGATATTTTGGTAACGCTCACCACGTCGATCCTCGTTGCGGTCCCGGCCTTCTGGCTCGGTATGTTGCTGCAGCTGTTCTTTGGCGTCATCCTCAAGGACGCTACGGGCGGTGCAATCTCCATGCCGATCTCGGGTGCCGGCGGTTCCAGCTCTCAGTATCAGGATTGGATGCACTATGTGCTTCCGACCATTACGCTGGCTTCGGTTTCGACCGCTTATGCCGCCCGCATTATGCGCTCGCAGCTGCTTGACGTCATGAACCAGGATTACATCCGTACGGCAAAGGCCAAGGGTCTCTCCAATCGCGCGATCATCGTCAAGCATGCGCTTAAGAATGCACTCATCCCCGTCGTTACCTATATTGGTGTCGACTTTGGTGGCATGCTTTCGGGCGCCATCCTGACCGAGACGGTTTTTAACTGGCCCGGTATCGGCTATGAGGTCTATCGCGCCATTAGCATGCGTGACTGGCCCATCGTTATGGGCGGCGTTACGCTCATCGTCGTCGTCGTCATGGTGATCAACCTGCTCGTCGACATTAGCTATGCATTCCTCGACCCGCGCATCCGCCTTGGCGGTCCGTCGGATAAGGCCTAAGGGAGGTACGTCTCATGCAGGAAACTGATTCTCAGTCTCAGGAGCAGGCTACCGCCACCAAGGCCGCATCTGCTCCCGCCAAGTCCCGCACGCTGTGGGGTGACGCTTTTAAGCGTCTTCGCAAGAACAAGCTCGCCGTTATCGGTGTCTGCTGGATCATCATCGTCGTTTTGGTTGCCCTGACCGCAGATCTGTGGGCTAAGCCCTGGCTCGGTTCGCCGACGGCTTCCGACTCGACCACCATGGCCGAGACGTCGCTGTTGGCTCCGTGTGCAGAGCACCCGTTTGGCACCGACGCCCTTGGTCGCGACATTCTCGTCCGCGTTATCTACGGTGCACGCGTTTCGCTGTCCGTCGGCATTATGGCCACCGCGATCTCCACGGTGATCGGTCTGGTCATGGGTGCTCTGGCCGGTTTCTACGGCGGGATCTGGGATACGATCATCATGCGCTGTGCGGACATCTTCCTGGCGTTCCCGTACGTGCTGTTCGTTGTCGCCATGATCGCCGTTATCGGCCGTGGTCTTCAGAACGTCTTTATCGCCATCGGCATTCTCGGATGGCCTTCGATTGCGCGCGTCTTCCGCTCTGCAATCTTGACAGTCAAGGAAAACGACTATGTTGACGCTGCGCGCGCGATGGGTGCATCTGATGCTCGTATCGTCGTGCGTCACATCTTCCCGAACTCCGTCGCCTCCATCGTGGTCTATGCGACCATGAACATTGGTGGCGCCATTCTGACCGAGTCCGCTCTGTCCTTCCTCGGCATGGGCGTTATTCCGCCTACGCCTTCGTGGGGCTCCATGATTCAGGACGGTCAGCAGTATCTTCTGACTGCTCCCTGGATGATGATCATGCCCGGTCTGGCAATTCTCTCGACGGTGCTCGCCTTCACCCTGCTGGGTGACGGTCTGCGCGACGCCCTCGACGTCAAGATGAAGGACGCATAAGGATGAAGAAGAACAAGAACTATGTGGACCTGAAGGACCAGCCGGTTCCCGAGGGCCAGCATCTGCTCGAGGTCGATGACCTTAAGATGTATTTCCACACCGAGGACGGCGTTGTTCGCGCTGTCGACGGTGTCTCCTACACGCTCGATCGCGGCGAGACCCTGGGCGTCGTCGGTGAGTCCGGCTCCGGTAAGTCCGTGACCGCCATGACCATTATGGGCCTCATCTCGATGCCTCCGGGAAAGATTGAGGGCGGCGACGTTCGCTATCGCGGTCGTTCTATCCTCGAGATGACCGAAGAAGAGATGCAGCACATTCGCGGTAACGATATCGCGATGATCTTCCAGGATCCTATGACCTCCTTGAACCCGGTCTATAAGATCGGCAAGCAGGTGGGCGAGGGCCTTCGTCTGCACCGTGGCTACTCCAAGCAGGAGGCACTCAAGCGCGCCACCGAGCTTTTGGACCTCGTTGGCATTCCTGAGCCCGAGAAGCGCGTCAATGAGTATCCGCACCAGTTCTCCGGCGGTATGCGTCAGCGTGTCATGATCGCTATGGCACTTGCCTGCGATCCCGATATCCTGATTGCCGACGAGCCCACGACGGCTCTGGACGTTACCATTCAGGCTCAGATTATCGAGCTCATGCAGGAGATGCAGGAGAAGAACGGCAACGCCATCATCATGATTACCCATGACCTGGGCGTCGTCGCCGATATGGCCGATAAGATCATGGTTATGTACGCCGGCCGTCCCGTCGAGTTCGGTACTGCTGAGGAAATCTTCTACGAGAGCCGCCACCCCTACACCTGGGGCCTTATCCGCTCCATCCCGGAGCAGGCCATCGAAGAGAAGAAGCCGCTCACGCCGATTCACGGCAACCCGCCATCGCTCATGAACCTGCCTGAGGGCTGCGTCTTCTCTCCTCGTTGTCCCTTTGCGACCGATAAGTGCCGCAAGCAGCGCCCCGAGCGCGTTGTCACCGAGTCTGGTCATTACTCTGCGTGCCACTACTCCGGTGACCCCGAGTTCCTCAAGAACGCTCCTGAGACGTCCCGTACGCGCAAGGATTCCAAGAAGGGAGGCGAGGCGTAATGGCAGATACCAACGAGCGTACTCCGCTGCTGAAGGTCGAGCACCTCTCTAAGGAGTTTCCCGCTGAGTCCGGCATGTTCGCCAAGCGCTTCTCCAAGCGTGTTGTCTCTGCAGTAAATGACATTTCGTTCGAGATTTATCCGGGCGAGACCTTTGGCCTGGTTGGTGAGTCTGGTTGCGGTAAGTCCACGACGGGTCGCACCATCATGCGCCTGACCAAGCCGACCGCCGGTAAGGTGTTCTTCCAGGGTAAAGATGTTGCCGAGATGAGCAAGCATGAGATCAAGGACATGCGTCGCGAGATGCAGTTCATCTTCCAGGATCCCTATGCTTCGCTCAATCCCCGTATGACCATCGGCGAGATCGTCTCCGAGCCCATGACCATTCATGGCGTGGGTACCAAGGAGGAGCGTATCGAGCGCGTCCGCGAGCTGCTGGACGTCGTCGGTCTGAATCCCGAGCACATCAACCGTTATCCGCACGAGTTCTCGGGCGGCCAGCGCCAGCGTGTCGGCATCGCCCGCGCGTTCGCTCTGAAGCCCAAGCTGATTATCTGCGACGAGCCTGTCTCTGCACTTGACGTATCCATTCAGGCCCAGGTTCTGAACCTTCTTAAGGAGCTCCAGGACAAGTTCGGTACCGCGTATCTGTTTATCGCTCACGACCTGTCCGTCGTGCAGCATATCTCCGATCGCGTTGCCGTTATGTATCTGGGCAAGATGGTCGAGGTTTCGGACTGGAAGACGCTCTACAGTGAGCCTCACCATCCGTACACGCAGTCGCTGCTGTCTGCTGTGCCGGTGCCCGATCCTGATATCCAGAAGACGCGCAAGCGCATCATCCTCGCTGGCGATCCGCCGTCACCGCTGGATCCGCCGACCGGTTGCCGTTTTCACACTCGCTGCCCGATCGCGCAGGGCATCTGCTCTGAGAAGCTTCCCGAGTTTAAGGAAGT
>WGSR01000092.1 GCA_014871545.1 Collinsella sp.
AAACCTTATATCCGGCCCCTCCGGTCGGGGACCGCGCCTTTGCGACTACAGCGTCATGTTCGGATCGGCGTCGACGTCGAACGGCGAGATTTCTCCTCGGTCGAATTTACGGCGGGCGACCTCCGCGATCATGGCGGCGTTGTCGGTGCATGCCGAGAGAGGCGGCACCGTCACGCGGATGCCCTGGCGCCCGAGCTTCTTGATCATCATCTCGCGCAGATGCGGATTAGCCGAGACGCCGCCGCCGATGCAGTATTCCTTGCATCCGGTGGCATGCAGCGCGTTCTTGGCCTTCTTGTACTGAACGTCAAAGACTGCGGCCTCAAACGAAGCCGCCAGGTCGGGCAGATGAATCGTGCGCCCGGCCTTGGTCTCCTGCTCAATGTAGAGCGTCACCGCCGTCTTAAGGCCCGAAAGCGAGAATCGATAGTCTCCCCTACTATTGAGCGCACGGGGGAAGTCAATCGCGCGGGGATTGCCCGTCTCGGCCAGTTTGGAAATGATGGGACCGCCAGGATAGCCCAGACCCAGCGCCTTAGCCACCTTGTCGAAGGCCTCACCCACGGCGTCGTCGAGCGTCTCGCCGAGCACCTCGTAGTCGCCCCACGCCTTGACGTGAACAAGCATGGTATGACCGCCCGAGACGAGCGTAAAGATAAACGGCGGCTTGAGATCGGGCTGCGCCAGCAGGTTAGCAAACAGGTGGCCCTCCAGATGATTGACACACACGAGCGGTTTACCGGCAGCATAGGCAAAGCCCTTGGCGAAGGCGACGCCCACCACCAGAGCACCCACCAGGCCCGGACCCTGTGTCACGCCAACAGCGGCGAGTTCGCTCGGCGCGATGGCTCCGCCCTCAAGACCAAGCGATGCCGCGGCATCCTCGAGCGCCGCGTCCACGACGCTCACGATAACCTCAACGTGTTTGCGCGAGGCGATCTCGGGCACCACGCCGCCAAAGCGGGCATGAAAATCAATCTGTGTCGACACCTGGTTGGCCAGCATATTGCCATCCGCATCGATAATCGCCACGGCCGTCTCGTCGCAGGAACTCTCGATAGCGAGCACCAGGCGGCGGCGCTCAATTTCGGCGCGCTCCCCCTCGGAGCGCCCAGGCGCAGGCAGCGGCCATACGCGTTGCTCGGCTGCCGTCGGCTCGGGCGAGGCGTTATCGACCGGAAGTACGAGGGGAAGTGGGGCCGTCATGACGATGGCGTCTTTGCCGACACCGTAGTAGCCACGACGACGACCCACCTCGGTAAAGCCCAGAGCGTTATAGAGCGCAATCGCTCCCTCGTTGCCGTCCTCGACCTCGAGCGAAGCCGTGGTGCAGCCGAGCATCTGGGCATCATAGCTCACATGCGACAGCAGCTTGCGGGCAATGCCCTCACGGCGATGTGCCGGGTCGACGGCGACATCCAGAATCTGCACATCACCGTCCACGACCATACCGCCGGCAAGGCCCAGCAGCTTGCCGTCGTCGTGTGCCACCCACCAACTACGCGGCGCAGCGACGTCCTCGCCCAGTTCGGACAGGAACATGCCCGGCGTCCACGCCTCGTGTCCGGCACCTTCAAAGCAGGCAGCCTCTAGCGCGCTCGCGCCCTCGGCATCCGCCGCGCCCATGGGACGGAACTGCAGATGACGACCGGCGAGCTCATCGGCAACGCCCGTAATTTCGCTCTGCGCACTCTCGGCAAGACCAAGACGCTTGCGCTCGTTTTCCTCGGCATCCGAAAGGCGCGTGTAAATCGGCAGGACGCGAGCCGGATCGCCGTCACCCGCAGCGTGCGCGAGCAGCAAGCCCTCGCCCGAAGGCCACCACAGGTCGCGCTCAACGCAGCGAGCGGTCTCGTCCTCACCCAACAGCTTGCCATAGCGCACGAGACCGTCACCAGTCAGCTGAACCTGGTCCCAGTCCGCTGCTTGGCGCCACTCATCGAGCGCCACGGCGACCTTGACCACGTGCTCGCGCTCAAATTGACGCTCGGGACCCTCATCGACCAGCATATACAGCGCCGGATATACCTCACCGCGCATAGCATCGGCCAAGATACCAAGCTTGCCGCGCACGCCAGCCTTCCACGCCGTCCAAGCGCAAGCGTCAAGCGTCGACACGCCCAGCAGCGGAACATTGGCACCGCGCGCGAGGCCCTTGGCAGTGGAGATGCCGATGCGCACACCCGTAAAGGACCCCGGGCCGCGACCGACCACGTAGCAACCAACATCGCTGCGATCCAGACCGGCTTGAGCCAGCACGCCATCAACGGTATTCACGAGCTCAACGTTGGCGTGACGGCGACACATGTGGTCGCCACTCGCGAGCTTCGTCTCGCCCGTCTGCCCATCAATCCAACTTGCCGCGCAGGCAAGCATGTCGGTCGAGGTATCGAGCGCCACCACCAGCGCGTTGTCGTTATGCAAGCTCATCTTGTACAGCCTTATCAATCAAATGGGAAAGCTCCATTGCACGGTCACCGTGCGCCTCAAGCGTTATCGTTCGCACATCGCTGTCGCCCTCATCACGCTTGAGCGTCACCGAAAGATACTCATCCGTCAGCTCGTCCTGGAATTGTTCGCCCCATTCCAGCAGGCAAGCACCCTCGTAGCCCAGCACATCGAAAATGCCCGTATCCTCGAGCTCGTAGGCATGCTCCAGGCGGTATAGATCAAAGTGAAACAGCGGAATACGACCTTGATCGTGAACGGCCATGAGCGCAAACGTAGGACTCGTAACCATATGCCCATCGCCCAGCCCGCGCGAGACGCCCTTGGTAAAGTGAGTTTTGCCCACTCCCAGGCCACCGGTCAGGATGAGCACATCGCCGTCCTCAAGGCACGGTGCAATTAGCTCGCCAAAGTACTCCGTATCGGCAGCGCAAGTCGTTTTGTAAGTACCTACCCCCAGGCGCTCCAGGGACATATATGCTCCTTATTATTCCGAGGCGTCCTCTGGTGCGGGATGTCGCTCCAGATAATCGCCCAGCATCTTAAAGTCTTCCTCCAGCAGCTCCTGCCACGCCGGATTGCGCAGCGCTGCTGCCGGATGAAAAGTAGGCATTACTACAAAATGCCCCATCTGGTGGAACCTACCGCGCAGCTTAGTAATGCCAATCTCGGTCTTAAGCACAAAGTGCGTCGCGGGGTTGCCGAGCGTCACGATAATATCGGGCCAGATGCTTCGAATCTGCTCACGCAAAAACGGCGAGCAAGCCAGCACTTCCTCGGGACGCGGATTGCGGTTTCCCGGCGGGCGGCACTTAAGCACATTGGCAATGTAGACGTCTTCGCGTTTGAGCCCCGCCAGCGACAAAATGCCGTTGAGGTCTTCTCCCGCCGCCCCCACAAACGGTTCGCCCTGCAAATCCTCGTTGCGACCCGGCGCCTCACCGATAAACATGACGCGGGCGCGGGGGTTTCCCACGCCAAACACGATATTGTGACGCGACTGGTAGAGCTGGCAGAGGTGACAATCGCCCAGAACGGCCTCGATCTCCTCGAGTGCGACCTCACGTGGTGCCTGATGGGTATGGCCGGGGATGTGCATGACGCCCATGGCGACTCCTACACGTAGACCTTGTCGAGGCGCATGCCAAAGCCGCAGGCGACCTCGTAGTTAATCGTTCCGCGCAGTCGGGCCATCTCGTCCATAGTGATCTCGGCATCGCCATCGCGGCCGACAATAATCATCTCGTCACCATACTCGGCCTCGGGAATCTCGTGTGCCGGGTTGGACTGAATGGCGACCATAAACTGGTCCATGCAGATATTGCCAACCTGATGCACGCGCTCGCCGCGATACAGCACATCCATACGATTGGAAAGCGTACGCGATAGGCCGTCGGCATAACCGATCGGCAGCGTGCAGATCTGAACGCGCGTGCGCGGTACGCGGTAGGTAAAACCGTAGCCCACGCCCTCACCCATCGCAGGGTGTGCCACACGCGTCACGCGCGCATGGACGCTCATAACGGGATCAAGCTGCATCACGCGGCCACTCAGCTCGCACGGCTGCATGCCATACAAGCCAACGCCGGCGCGAATCATATCAAAATGCATCGAGGGGTCGAGCATCGAGGACGGCGTGTTGGCGCAGTGCACGATACCGCACTCAAAGCCCGCATCCTTAATGGCCTGAACGGCCTCGGTAAAGCGCTGACACTGCAGTTTGTAGTCCCAGCCCGAAGGTTCATCGGCCGTGGCGAAGTGCGTAAATACGCCGTCGCACTGAATACCGCGATGGAAATTAATACCGCGCACAAAGTCGAGCACCTGCGTGTAGTGTACGCCGATACGATTCATACCTGTCTCGATGGCGAGATGATACTTGCCCACCTTGCCCGCCGCGACGGCACATTCGCCATACGCAAGAGCAAAGTCAGACGTATAGACCGAGGGCATGATATCAAACTCGAGCAACGTCGGAATGGCCTCGATAGGCGGCTCGCTTAGGATGAGGATGGGCTTCGTAATCCCGCCCTGTCGGAGCTCAATGCCCTCGTTAACCGTCGCCACGGCAAACATGTCGGCACCGGCCGAATACATGATCTTGGCGCACTCAACAGCTCCATGACCATAAGCATCGGCCTTGACCACGCAGCACAGGCGCTGACGTGGATTCAGCAAGTTCTTATAGGCCCTCGTGTTGCGACGGAGCGCCCCACGGTCGATCTCGACCCAGGACCAGCGCGTCAAATCGGCTTTATTCATGATTAGTCATCCGACCCTTCGTCCATGATTCCCAGATCTTCGAGCGCATCCTTTGCCGCCAGCTCCATGGCAGGACCAATCAAGTCGATAAGATCGGTCGCGATAACGCTCTTCTCACCATACTCCGTCGCCGCGGCAAAACCGGCGTAGCTGTGAAGTGCGACGGCGTACGAATACAGCAACTCCCAACGATCCATCTCGTCGCGCATGGTGGCAAGCGTGCCGGCCAAAATACCCGCGAGAACATCACCCGAACCGGCAGTTGCCAGAGAAGCCGGACCCGAAAGTGGCAGCAGCACACGCTCAACGCCACAGATAGCCGTCGTCGGCCCCTTGGCAATGACCACCAGATTGTCGGAGCCTGCAGCCCAGACAACCTTCTGCGCGGCTGCAATCGCGGTACCAAGGTCGTTCACCTCGTCACCGGCAACCAGACGCGAAAGCTCACGATAGTGCGGCGTCATAACCAACGGCTGCTCGCGACGATACATCTCGGGGTTACTATCAATACCGTCAATGGCAATCTTAGCAAGGCAGTTGAGTGCATCGGCATCCAAAATAAGCGGTACATCAAGCTCGAGCAAGCCCGAAACCACCTGCATAGCGCCGGCAGACGTCGTCATACCGGGACCGCACAGTACGCAGCTGTACTTCTTTGCAATCTCGCACACCGTCATGCGCGCAGCGGCGCCAAAGGAGCCGCGGGAATCAGACGGAATAGCAAAGACGGGAATCGAAGGAAGTGCAATGCGAATAAGATTAGCGCAGGCGTCAGGAGCCGCGACTGCCACGTAACCAGCACCCGCGCGAGCTGCAGACTTGGCCGCCATAATGGCAGCACCAGGATATTGCGCAGATCCGGCGACAATAAGCACAGAGCCACGGGAATACTTATCGATATTCGTAGGTAGTGGGGCAAAGTAATCAACTAAGTCACCGGGCTCGACAATCTCGGCGGCGTGGTCGACATCATCGATGACCTCGTCAAGACGGTCGTAAAGATTGCCGCAGATCAAATCGCCAGCATACTCAGGGCCATCAGCGCTATACAGACCAATCTTGGGCGCAATCATCGTCACCGTATGTTCGGCACGAATGCAGTCGTCATCAACAACGCCCGTCTCGGCATTCAGGCCCGAGGGGACATCAATGGATACGACACAATCGGCGCATTCATTGACCGTAGGAATCCAGATGGAGAACGGCGCACGCAGATTCCCATGGAAACCGGTACCAAAAATGGCATCGACAACAACATCGGCCTTATCGATCAAAACCTCGAGTTCGTCACGCGAGGGGCCAACGCAAACGTGCACATCGCGGCCGGCAGTACGACGAGCAACATGACGTGCCAGAGCAGCAGGAATCTCATCCGGCTCAACCGGAGAAACGATATCGACGTCCACGCCCTTATGGCTCAGGATATCGGCGGCAACCCAACCGTCGCCGCCATTATTACCAAAACCGACCAGAACGAGAACCCGATCGGGATTGAGCTTCAAGACCTCGTTGGCGGCAAACTCACCCGCTAGCTCCATAAGCTCGGCCTTCGAAGTCCCTTCGCGTTCGATGATATCCTCGAGACGAACGACTTCTTCGGTACTCAAAACCGGTTTCATCTATGCTC
>WGSR01000093.1 GCA_014871545.1 Collinsella sp.
TGCGTCAGTACCGCAAGATGTTCCAGCTCGAGGACGTTGAGCTTGAGTTTGAGGACGCCGCCCTGCACGAGATCGCCCGCATGGCGCTTGCCCGCAAGACCGGCGCCCGCGGCCTGCGTTCCATCTGCGAGGACGTGCTGCAGCAGACGATGTTCGACCTCCCCAGCGAGGAAGGCGTTGCCAAGGTCATCGTGACCGAAGCCTCCGTAAAGGGCGAAGAGCAGCCCCAGCGCATCTACGGGTAAACCAGCCAAAAACGTGCTTGCAAATAGCCTCCGACCACCCGCGGTCGGAGGCTATTTTATATATACGCAATAACCCCAACTACCTGTGTTATTCTGTGTGTTTGTTTAAGCCTCAGCGAAGTCATATCAGACTGAAGTAATCGATACCTAAGGGGAGGAATGTAGGCCCGATTTTCGTAGATTCCGCACGAGCCGAAGACCACTTAATGTGGTCTTCGCGCGAGCCAGGACTTGACCGAGCGAAAATCGGGCCTACATTCCTCCCCGGCGGGACAGGGAGAGATATATGGAAGAGATGCCCAAGAATTACGATCCGTCGACCAACGAGCCGGCGATCCTGCAGAAGTGGCTCGACGGCGGCTATTACAAGCGCCGTGAGGGCGTGGGCGACTGCACCGTCACCATTCCGCCTCCCAACGTGACTGGCAAGCTCCACATGGGCCACGCTACCGACGACTCCATCCAGGACGCCATCATTCGTATGGCTCGCATGCGCGGTAAGTCCACGCGCTGGGTGCTCGGCACCGATCACGCCGGTATCGCCACGCAGACCAAGGTCGACAAGAAGCTCAAGAGCGAGGGCATCAGCCGCCTGGAGATCGGTCGCGATAAGTTTGTCGACGCCTGCTGGGACTGGACCCACGAGTACGGCGGCATCATCGTCGAGCAGATCAAGCGCATGGGTTGCTCCGTCGACTTCGACAACGAGCGCTTCACCATGGACGAGGACTACGCCCAGGCCGTGCGCAAGGTCTTCTGCGACTGGTACCACGACGGCCTGATCTACCGTGGCAAGCGCATCGTCAACTGGTGCCCCAACTGCACCACCGCCATCTCGGACGACGAGGCCGAGTACAAGGACGAGAAGGGCCATCTGTGGCACCTGCGCTACCCGCTGACCGAGCCGGTTAACGGCCAGGACTACATCGTCGTCGCCACCACGCGTCCCGAGACCATGCTCGGCGACACGGGCGTTGCCGTCTCCCCGAAGGATCCCGAGAAGGCCGCCTTTGTGGGTAAGACCGTCAAGCTCCCCATCGTCGACCGAGAGATCCCCATTTTTGAGGATTGGCATGTCGACGCCAACTTTGGCTCTGGCTTTGTCAAGGTCACCCCGGCCCACGACCCCAACGATTACGCCATGGGTCAGGCTCACGACCTGCCGCAGATCAACATTTTCGATGAGCACGCGGTGGTCGTTGAGGGCTATGGCGAGTTCACCGGCATGACCCGCGAGGAGTGCCGTGAGGCCGTCATTAAGTGGTTTGAGGAGCACGGCCTGCTCGACCACGTCGAGGACCACGACCACTCCGTCATGCACTGCTACCGTTGCGACGCCGCGCTTGAGCCGTGGCTGTCCGAGCAGTGGTTCGTCGCCGTTGACAAGCTCAAGGGGCCGGCGCTCGACGCCGTCAACTCCGGCAAGGTCACCTTCCACCCCGCGCGCTGGACGCAGACCTACACCACCTGGATGGAGAACCTCAAGGACTGGTGCATCAGCCGTCAGCTGTGGTGGGGCCACCGAATCCCCGTGTTCTACTGCGAGGACTGTGGCTGGGAGGACGCCCTGACCGAGGACACCGACGTGTGCCCCAAGTGTGGCGGCCATCACGTGCATCAGGACGAGAACGTGCTGGACACCTGGTTTAGCTCGCAGCTGTGGACCTTTGCCACGCAGGGCTGGCCGCAAAAGCCGGAGCTGCTCGAGGGCCATCACCCCACGACGGCGCTGGTCACCGCGCGCGACATCATCGCGCTGTGGGTCGCTCGCATGGTCATGAGCTCGCTGTACTTCCTGGACGAGGTACCGTTTAAGGACGTCGTCATCTACCCGACGATCCTGGCCAAGGACGGCAGCCGCATGTCCAAGTCCAAGGGCAACGGCGTTGACCCCATGGACCTCATCGGTATGTACGGCGCCGACGCCATGCGTTACAACCTGCTGACGCTGTGCACCAACAACCAGGATGTTAAGTTCGACGCGAACATCGACAAGAAGACCAAGAAGCTCATCGACAGCCCGCGCACCGATCAGGCCAAGAGCTTTGTGACCAAGATCTGGAACGCCAGCCGCTTCCTGCTTATGAACATGGAGGGCTACACGCCCGGCGAGCCCGTCGTGGAGACGCCGGCCGACGCTTGGATGTTCAGCCGCCTGGCCAAGGCCGTGAAGATGGTCACCGAGGGCATCGAGAACTACACCTTTGGCGACATGGCCCGCGGCGTGCAGCAGTTCTTCTGGAACGAGGTTTGCGACTGGTACGTCGAGGTCACCAAGGCCCGCCTGAAGGGCGAGGGCCGTCTGCAGGCCCAGCGCAACCTGATCTTTGTGCTCGATACCTCCATTCGCCTGATGCACCCGCTTATGCCGTTTGTTACCGAGGAGATTTGGGACAACATGCCGGCGAGCGTGCTCGATCTGGACGCCGAGGGCAACGTGGACCGCGCCGAGGCGCTCATGATCGCCAAGTGGCCCGAGCCCGCCGACTACGCCAAGTATGTCGACGAGAACGCCGAGCGCGCGTTTGAGCTGTGCCGCGCCGTCGTGTCTGCCGCCCGCGCCACGCGTTCGCGCTATCGCTTGAGCCCCAAGGCCGAGCTCGACGTGGTCGTGCGCGCCGGTGCCGAGGATATCGAGAAGCTCGAGAGCCTGCGCTCGACCATCGAGCCGCTGGCCAACACCGCTTCGCTGGTCATGGGTACCGACGTCGAGAAGCCGGCTGCGAGCATCGCCGTGGTCGACAGCGGCGTCGAGGTCTTTGTTGTGCTCGAGGGCAAGGTCGATCTTTCGGCTGAGAAGGCACGCCTGGAGAAGGAGATCGCCGCGGCCCAGAAGGAGCTCGCCGGTTGCGAGAAGACGCTTGCCAACGAGGGCTTTGTGGCCAAGGCCGCGCCCGCGGTGGTCCAGAAGAAGAGGGACCGTGCAGCTGAGCTCAAGGAGATCCTGGCGGCGCTGACTGCTCAGGTTGCTGACTTCTCGTAGGTCTTACTGAGGGGCGCGGTTTGGGGCATTGCTCGCTACTGCGGACAGTCCTGCTCGTACGAAGGCCACATTAAATGGCCTTCGGCTCGTGCGGAACTTGTATCGAGCAAAGCCCCAAACCGCTCCCATAGCGGTTACGGGGGCGTCCGCTGCCTGCCGGTAATGGCCACTGGGTTGTGGCCTTGATCTTGCTGCAATCGGGTAAAGGCTGAAATTGTCAACGCGAGGGGCTCATTCTTTTTGGTGGGCCTCTTTTTCTATTATGGGGGACTTTGGGTTATGGCTAAGCGTTCTGGGTCGTATGTCGTTCCTTTCTCGTTTGAGTTGCTTTCGTTTGGTGAGGCTGTTGGGCTGGCTGCTGATACGGGGCGGATTTCTGGGGATGCTGGGCCTCTGCTTGAGACGGTTGTCGATATGCTTGATGAGTTGGGGCGTCCGGACGAGTACTTTGATTGCATTCAGGTTGCTGGTACCAATGGCAAGACTTCGACTACGCGTTTTTCGGCTGCCATTCTTCGTGGTGAGGGGCTCAAGACCGCGCTGTATACGTCGCCGCAGCTGGTGCGCTATCCCGAGCGCATGGAGGTCGATGGACGCGTCGTGAGCGACGAGGCCTTTGCTCGTGGCGTTTCGGCAGCTGTTGAGGCGGGACATCGCGTGAATGCGCGCCGTGTGGCGGCGGGGGAGCGCGCCTATACCATCACGCCGTTTGACCTGCTGACGGCTGCTGCACTGGTGGTGTTTGCCGAGGCTTGCGTGGACGTGGCCGTGCTTGAGGTCGGCATGGGCGGACGCTGGGATGCTACGAGTGCGACCGATCCCGTCGCCGTTGCCATTACGGGCATTGGGCTCGATCACACACGTATTTTGGGCGACACGCTCGAGGCCATTGCGGGGGAGAAGGCTGCGGTCATTAAGCCCGGACGCCTGGTTGTGCTGGGCGAGGGCACGCACGAGGCGAGTGTTCAGCGCGTGATGGATGCCCGTTGTCGCGAGTGCGGCGTAGTACCGCTCGTGGTGAACCATGCCACGACCAAGGTGCCGGAGCACGTGGGCGATACGGTTGAGTTTAGCTGCACTACGCCGCGCGCGATCTATACATCGAGCATGGTCAAGCCGGCCTATCAGCCGCAGAATGCCGCGTGCGCGATTATGCTCTGCGAGGGCTATCTGGGCCGCGAGCTCGACCATGACAAGCTCGATGCGTCGCTTATGGGCTGCCCCACGCCGGGTCGATTTGATGTGCTGGGAACCGATCCGCTCAAGCTGATCGACGCCTGCCATAACCCTCAGAGCTGCGAGAACTTTGTGAGCGCGCTGGACGAGATCGATCCGTGCGTTGAGAATCGCCCCACGCTGCTGTGTGCCGCGCTGGCCGATAAGGACGTGGCGGGCATTGTCGATGTGCTGGTTCCGGCGTTCCCGCACGTGGTCGTAACCCAGACCGATTCCGACCGTGCCCTGCCGGCAGAGGAACTCGCCGCCCTCGTTGATGCCGATAAGCTCACGGGCGTATATCCGAGTGTGTCCGAGGCCCTCGCTGCCTTCGATGCCGCAGACGAGCCTTTCGTAGCTGCCGGTACCATCACCCTAGCCGGCGAAGTAGCCGGCCTGTTGCGCTAACCCATCCCCTCATCAGTTGCGGTGAAATACGGACTGTTTTACAAGCCAGAGGCCTCAAACAGTCCGTATATCACCGCAACTCAAAAGCAGCCAATTTGGGACGGGGCTTTTTGGCTGCCCTGTGCCCCGAGTTGACTCGCTTGCCACGAAATGGGCCTATCTACTACGTTTGACCGGTTACCCTCGACCACACGGAACATTGCGAAATTAAAACCGCAGGTAGACGGCTTGCGGATTTTGCGAAAAGTCGGTTATGGTCGACCCGTGCGGGTTAAACGTAGTAGATAGGCCGTTTTTGTGGCGACATTCATGTGATGCGGCAAAGGGGCTGTCCCTTTGCCGCATTGCCTAGTCTAGGCGGACTGGATCGTGGGGGTAGTCGTTGAGAATCTCGACGCCGTTCTCGGTCACCAGGGCTAGGTCCTCGATGCGGACGCCGGTGTTGCCGGGGAGGTAGATGCCCGGTTCGATGGAGAACGTCATGCCCGGCTCTACGACCTGCTCGTTGACGAGCGAGACGTCGCCCGGCTCGTGATCCTGCAGGCCGATCGAGTGTCCCAGGCGATGCGTAAAGTATTTGCCGTAGCCCGCGTCTTCAATCACGTCGCGCGCGGCGCGGTCCAGGTCGCACATGCGCACGCCCGGTGCGATGAGCGCCTCGGCGGCCTCGTTGGCGCGGCGCACGATATCGTAGATGCGCGCCGTTTCCTCGTCCGGCTCGCCCCAAAAGAACGTGCGCGTCATGTCCGAGCAGTAGTTGCGGCGGCGCCCACCAATGTCGAACAGCACCACGTCGCCGCGCTTGAGCACCGTATCGTCGGGCTCGTGGTGCGGGTCGCCGGCGTTGGCGCCAAAGCTCACGATGGGCGGAAAGCTAAAGCCTTCGCAGCCGTGCTTACGATACAGGCCGAGCATCTGGTCGGCAATCTCGCGCTCCGTCACACCCTCGTGTACGAGCTTGATGGCGTCGGCCATCACAGCGTCGTTAGCGGTCGAGGACGCGCGCATAAGCTCCTGCTCGGTGGCATCCTTGTGGGTGCGTGCAGCGGTGACGGCAAAGTCGCCCAGGAAAAACTCGCTTGCGGCGTGGCGCTCTATGAGCGGCATCAAAAAGCCGGAGCGCATGACGGTGTCGATGCCGAGCGGTTTGGTCGGATTGACCTCGCGAGCGATGGCGTCGGCCACGACATCGGTATCGGTGTGATAGGCGACGCGGGCATTGTCGTACTCGGGCAGCTGATGCAGGGCGTTGACCAAGATCACGGGCTCGCAATCGCGCGCGAGCAGCATACCGCAAAAACGCTCGAACATATCGGCATAAAAACCGGTCAGATAGTAAATCGACCACGGGTCGTTTACGAGCAGCTGCGCGCCGGGGTGCTGAGCCTCGAGCG
>WGSR01000094.1 GCA_014871545.1 Collinsella sp.
GAGGTCATCAACCTCTGCGAGTGGCCGACGGTGCTCGTCGGTACCTTCGATGAGGAGTTCCTTAAGGTCCCGCACGAGATCATCTGCGAGTCCATGCTCACCAATCAGCGCTACTTCCCGATCTATGACGGCGAGGGCAAGCTCACGCGTGAATTCGTGGTCGTCTCCAACAGCAAGCCCGAGAACGCCGAGCGCGTGATCGACGGCAACGAGCGCGTCGTGCGCGCCCGTCTGGACGACGCGAAGTTCTTCTACGAGGAGGACCTGAAGATCTCCCTCGACGAGTTCCGTGAGCGTTTGGCCAAGGTTGCCTTCCAGGAGAAGCTCGGTAGCGTGCTCGCCAAGTCCGAGCGCATCGAGCAGCTCGCGCTCGCTATTGCCCGCGAGGCTCATCTGGGCGCCCATCTTGCCGCCGACGCTGCTCGCGCCGCGCGCCTGTGCAAGGCCGACCTGGTGTCTAACGCCGTCGTCGAGTTCACGAGCCAGCAGGGCGTGATGGGCGGTTATTACGCGACCGCGATGGGGGAGAACGACGAGGTCGCCCACGCCATTCGCGATCACTATCGTCCCCGCTTTGCCGGTGACGAGCTGCCCGAGGGCACCGCTGGCTGCATCGTGGCCTGTGCCGACAAGCTCGATACCATTGCCGGTATCTTTGCCATCGGCGAGCCCCCGACCGGCTCCTCCGACCCCTATGCGCTGCGTCGTGCCGCTATCGGCATCATCAACATCCTGCGCGACCGTCTGCCGATCGACCCCACGTCGCTCATCGACTTCGCCCTTGAGCTCTACAGTGAGCAGGGCATTGAGTTCGACGCCGCCGAGGTCGCCCAGCAGGTTCGCGACTTCTTCCATGGCCGCCTGGTGAGCATGGCCCGCGACGAAAAGATCCCGGCCGATACCGTTGCCGCCGTCTCCGCGGTGCACATCATCGCCCCGTCCGTCTTCTTCGCCCGCTGCGCCGCCCTCGACGAGGCTCGCAAGAACGACGCCGAGACCTTTGACAACCTGGCGACGGCCTATGCCCGCGCCGCACACATCTCCAAGCCCGAGCTGGGTGCGGAGTACGACCGCAGCCTGATGGGCGAGGCCGAACTCGCGCTCGCCGACGCCTCCGAGGCTGCTCAGACCGCTGTCGATGCCGCCCTTGCTACCGAGGATTATCCGGCCGCATTTGCTGCCCTCGCCGCCCTGCGCGCGCCCATCGACCGCTTCTTCGACGAGGTCATGGTCATGGACAAGGACGAGCAGCTTCGCGATAATCGCCTTAAGCTGCTCAACCGCTTCGAGGCCGTTTTCTCCGGTATCGCCAACATCGGTGAGCTTGCCCGCAAAAAGTAAGCCAGCCTGCGCGTAAGCGCAAAAGGAGCCCTGCATGGATTGCCCGGTCACCGCTCGTCCCACCGTTATCGTTATCTCCGACTCGCTCGGCGATACCGCTTGTGAGGTGGTGCTTGCGGCGTCCGGGCAATTTGATGAAGGGGCTTTTCGCGTTTTACGCCTGCCCAAGGTGACCTCCGTGGAGCAGGTCAAGTCATTTGTGGGCCCGCGTGTCGATGCAGACCATCGCGATATTGCCGTGTTCCATACCATTGTCGATCCGGCTCTTCGCGCCCGCGTGCTCGATTACCTGGGTATGCTGCATATCCGCTCGGTCGACCTGATCGGCCCGACGCTCGCCGTGCTATCGTTGCTCATCGGTGTGCCGCCCAAAGGCGTCGCGGGCGTGATTCACAGGACCGATGACCGCTATTTCCATCGTATCGAGGCCATGGAATATTTCGTTGAGCACGATGACGGGCGCGGTTGCGACGATTTGTCGGGTGCCGATATCGTGCTGCTGGGCGTATCGCGCACGTCCAAGACGCCGCTGTCGATGTATCTGGCTTATCAGGGCTACAAGGTTGCCAATGTTCCGTTGGCCCATGGCGTGGAGCCGCCGAAGTCGATTTACGAGGTCGACCCGATGCGCCTGTTCGGCCTGATTTCGACCGTCGATGTGATTTCCGAAATTCGCGATAGCCGCTTGGGCGATGACTACGCTCGTGCCGTTGCCGGCTCCTATGCCGAGCCCGAGAGCGTGCGCAGCGAGCTTGAGGAAGCTCGTGCCCTCATGAAGCGCCTAGGCTGCTTTGTGGTTCGTACCGACGGCAAGGCGATCGAGGAGAGCGCCTCCGAGATCATAAGTCACTTGGAGGAAATCCAAGAAGCCCGTGCCCGCCGCGCCGCCCGCCGAGCCCGGCAAAGTTAACTCATTTCGGTAGCTAAAAAATGCACCGTCTCAAAAAGACTACCTAAAAATAATGCACGATATTGGTAAAGCGATTTAGCAACAAACTTGCATTTGACCTGCAATTTTCTTGCAGTGGTATCTTCATAAGGTAACCACCTTTACCTACCGTTTACCGCCATATTCACCTCGTTTACCAAACCGCGCATCCTCTTCTCATGTCGGCATAAAGCCCGCCGTATAGTTCCCTCACGGCCCGTAACCGGCGGGTCGATTCGTTACCACGGTCGTGTGCGTAAGCGCATGGAAGGGGAAGTATCGTGAGCGATTGCAAGAGGGTTTATCGTTTTGGAACCGACGCCCAGGGCACCTGTGTCACTGAGGGCGACAAGTCCATGAACTTCGTGCTTGGCGGCAAAGGCGCAAACCTTGCCGAGATGAGCCGTATCGGCCTGCCGGTTCCCGGTGGCTTTACTATTACCTGCCAGACCTGTGTCGAGTACTCCGGTGCCGGCAACGTCTGGCCCGAAGGCGCACTCGATGAGATCGTTGCCGCCGAGGCTGACCTCGAGGCCCGCTGCGGCAAAAAGCTCGGCGACGCCTCCGATCCGCTGCTCGTGTCGGTTCGCTCGGGCGCTCCGTTCTCCATGCCCGGTATGATGGACACGGTCCTCAACTTGGGCCTCAACGACGATTCCGTTCAGGGTCTCATCGCCCAGACGCAAAATCCGCGTTTTGCCTGGGATAGCTACCGCCGCTTTATCCAGATGTTTTCCAACGTCGTCATGGGCGTTGATGCCGACCTGTTCGAGAACGCCCTGACCCAGGCCCGCCTGGTCGCCGGCATTCGCGTCGATTCCGAGCTTTCGGCCGAGGACCTGCAGGAACTCGTCGAGACCTTTAAGGGCATCTTCTCCGAGAACGTCGATGCCGCCCTGTATCCCGAGCTCGAGGTCGCCGATGGCAAGCCCGTCTTCCCACACGATCCGGAGCTCCAGCTGCGCCTTGCCATCCAGGCCGTCTTTGGCAGCTGGATGAACGAGCGCGCCTGCATCTATCGCAAACAGCACGGCATCTCCGACGAGCTCGGCACCGCCGTCAACGTGCAGGCCATGGCCTTTGGCAACAAGGGCGAGACCTCTGCGACAGGCGTCGCCTTTACGCGTAATCCGGCCGACGGCACCAAGGAGTTCTACGGTGACTTTTTGGTTAATGCCCAGGGCGAGGACGTCGTCGCCGGTATCCGCAACACCGAGCCCATCGCCGACCTCAAGACCACCCCGGGCCTCGAGTCCGCAGGTGAGGAGCTCGAGCGCGTGTTCCTGACGCTCGAGGATCATTACCGCGATATGTGCGATATCGAGTTTACCATCGAGCAGGGCAAGCTCTGGATGCTCCAGACCCGCGTGGGCAAGCGCACCGCCACCGCCGCCCTGCGCATCGCCATCGAAATGGTCGAGGAAGGCCTGATCACCCGCGAAGAGGCCGTGAGCCGCATCGATCCCGCGCAACTCGACCAGCTCCTTCACCCGCAGTTCGACGCCTCCAAGAAGTACGAGGCTCTCGCCAGCGGTCTTAATGCCAGCCCCGGTGCCGCCGTGGGCGAGGTCGTGTTCTCGAGCGACGACGCTGTTGCGCGTTCCGCCGAGGGTCACAAGGTCATTCTGGTTCGTTGGGAGACCAACCCCGACGACCTGAAGGGCATGGTCGCCGCCGAGGGCATCCTGACCAGCCACGGTGGCAAGACGAGCCATGCCGCCGTTATCGCCCGCGGCATGGGTACGCCCTGTGTCTGCGGCGTTGAGCGCTTCCACATCGACGCCGCCGAGAAGGTCGTGCGTATCGAGGGCATCGACCGCGTGCTGCGCGAGGGCGATGTCATTTCCATCGACGGTACCCAGGGTATCGTCGTCGACGGCGCCGTTGATCTGGTCTCGGCCGAGCTCACCGGCGATCTGGACACTATCCTGTCCTGGGCCGATGAGATTCGTCTGGACGAGACCTGTGGCCATGCCAACCATGTGCGCGTCAACGCCGACAATCCCGAGGATGCCGAGCTCGCACTCGAGTTTGGCGCCGAGGCTATTGGCCTGTGCCGCACCGAGCACATGTTCCTAGGCGACCGTAAGAACATCATCCAGAGCTTTATCCTGTCTGACGATGAGGCCGTGAAGCAGCAGGCCCTGGCCGACCTGCTCAAGGTTCAGACCGAGGACTTCCTGGCGATGTTCAAGACCATGTCCGGTCGCGATGTGGTCGTCCGCCTGCTCGATCCGCCGCTTCATGAGTTCCTGGATAATCCTCGCGACCTCGAGGTCGCCATCACCAAGAAGGAAGCCGCCGGCGCCAGCGAGGAAGAGCTTGCCGTCCTGCGCGCCCGCCTGCGTCGTATCGACGGCATGATCGAGTCCAACCCGATGCTCGGCCTGCGCGGCGTTCGCCTGTCCGTCGTCTTTAGCGATCTGCCGCTCATGCAGGTTCGCGCCGTCGCCACGGCCGCTGCCCGCCTAATCAAGGAGGGCGTCGATCCGCGCCCCGAGATCATGGTTCCGCTCGTTTCCATCACGGCCGAGCATGTCCAGACCCGCGAGGTCATCGAGCGCGTGATCGCCGAGGTTTCCGTCGAAGAAGGCGTCGAGCTCAATATTCCCGTGGGCACGATGCTCGAGCTGCCGCGCGCCTGCATGGTCGCTGACGAGATCGCCCACCATGCCGACTTCTTCTGCTTTGGCACCAACGACCTCACCCAGACGACCTTCGGTTTCTCGCGTGACGACGCCGAGGCTAAGTTCATCCCGCTGTACATGCATAAGAAGATTCTGAAGGACAACCCCTTCGAGACCATCGATACGGCAGTACTCGAGCTGGTACGCATGGCCGTCGAGAAGGGCCGTGCCACCAACCCCGACATGCACTTTGGCGTGTGCGGTGAGCACGGCGGCGACCCCAAGTCCATCAAGGGCCTGTTTAACGTGGCCGACGTGGACTACGTGTCCTGCTCGCCCTACCGCGTGCCCCTCGCGCGCTTGGCTGCCGCCCAGGCCAAGCTCGAGGCCAAGCGTCCCGCCTAACGTTTTGGGCGTAGACGCCTAGTGTAGCCCCCCTTCATGCCGCCCGTCTCATTTGTGAGACGGGCGGTTATCATGTGCGGGTTTTGTCTTTTTGTCTGCGTAAAAAATTGTTCTTGCAGCAGAAACCCGCGCGTGTATACTCGAATACGTTTGTTCAACTACGTGCCGGCCATGGTGGTACGGCACCTCTAGAAGAGTAAGGAATTGCACATGGATTACATCCGCGCAATCGAGCGTCAGCAGATCCGCGAGGACATTCCTCAGGTTCGCGTCGCCGACAACGTCAAGGTTCACTACCGCATTAAGGAAGGCGACCGCGAGCGCATCCAGGTCTTCCAGGGCGACGTCATCCGCATGGCCGGCGCCGGTGCCCGCGAGACCTTCACCGTCCGCAAGATGTCCTTCGGTGTCGGTGTTGAGCGTACCTTCCCGCTTCACAGCCCCAAGATCGCCAAGCTCGAGGTCGTTCGTCATGGTCGCGTCCGTCGCGCCAAGCTGTACTACCTCCGCGACAAGGTGGGCAAGGCTGCTCGCATCCCCGAGAAGCGCTAAGAAGATCGCAGCGTCTGTCCACTCGTTTGGACACAAGGGTCACCTTCGGGTGGCCCTTCTTTTTATCTGATTTGCATGCAAGGAGGGCCTGGTATGGCCAACATGACGAGCTCGGTTTCGGCATCGCAGGTTGCCGGTGAGTTGGCGAGCGCCACGTTTGAGGAGATTCCCGCCCTCGTGGAGCATTATCGCGAGGACCCGCGCCAGCAGGTGATCAAGGCTTGCGAACGCGCCCTCAAACGCCATGCCAAAGAGCTTGCCGAGCGCGAGCGCGTCAATGACATGTACGAGCTTATGCATGAGCTTGGCGGCGATGGAGTGGGCGTTGGTGTCGACGAGGTGGGT
>WGSR01000095.1 GCA_014871545.1 Collinsella sp.
GCCGGCGTAATGCCGGTGTTCTGCAGCAGGTGGTTAATATAGTTCTGGGTGTTCGCCATGTGCGCTCCACATCCATAATCCGACAAATAGGCCCAATGCATGCACATTAGAACCGTATATAGTCGAAAGTATACCCCGAGCGAGCGCAAACGACCGAATTCGGGCCATCTTAACGCCCCGAGCGGACAAGGATATAGCCTAATCTCCATATCGGACTAAAATCATGGCAGCAAACTACCTTCTTATGCGAGGACTCTATGACGGCAAGCGACGCGACCGCGACAATTAAAAAGGGAAGTTCGGAGCCCAGTTTCGATAAAACGGCTCAGCGCATCCTCAACCTTTTCTTTGTGCTCAACAGCTCCCCCGAACCGCTGACGACCGAGCAGATTGTCTTGGATTCTGACCTGGGATATGGCTCGGGCAACATCGACTCGGATAAGCGCAAGTTTCGGCGCGATCGTGACAAACTGCTCGAGCGTGGCATCTTAATCAAGGAGGTTCGCCCCGCCGGTGCGCAGGAGACCGAGGAAAGCTCGTGGACAATCGACCGCGAGCACACGTTTGCTGCAGGCGGCCTCATCACCGCAGACGACGCCGACATCCTACTCAACGCCATCGACCAGACGCTAGCGGCCGGCTCTTCCACCTTTGCCGCGCCGCTTGCCGATATTCGCTCCAAAATTGCCTACCTCACCGGCATGTCGGCGGTGGACGAAGTACCGATCCGCCGCTCTCCCACCGTCGATGCGGTATGGAGCGCCTTTGCCGAGCGATGCGCGCTGCGATTTTTATATCAGAACGGACGCGGCGAGCAGAAAGAACGTACCGTCTGTGTCTACGGCATGTTCGAACGCGAGGGCGTGGCGTACTTCTGCGGCCTCGACAATGTCACCGACGACATCAGGACATTCCGCTGCGACCGTATCGTTCGCGCTTGGCGTCCTTCGAAGGCCTACGCCATCCCTGCGGACTTCAATCTCAACGACTATCTGTTCTTTGAATTCGATTTCGCCGACCGACCGCCCGTTGCAGCCACGTTCTCGTTCGCCCCTCAGACGCAGATCGATATGATCAACGGCCTCACGCGCGGGCGAGGTGAGCTCGCACACACCGATGCGGGATGGATCTGGACCGTTGACGTGCGCGACCTTGAAGCCGCCGCCTCATTTTGCATGGCCCACGCCATGGACGGCATGAGGCCCATGGCCCCCAAATCGCTCAAGCAGGCGTGGAACCACCTCATTGAAAGGACGGTGCACGAGCATGCCCGTGCGTAAACTCACCAGCGAGCAGAGACTCTCGCGCGCCATCGACATCATGGAGGCCCTCTACGCCGCCGGCGAGAGCGGCATGACACGAACCGAAATTTGCGGCCGCTTTGACATCACGGGAGTATCGCTCGACGAGATTCTCGAGATCGTCTCGACGCTCGCGGACCGAGAATCGGGCGCGCGCATCATCTGCGAATGCCGCGGCGAGCGCGTGGCCCTCACTGGTGACGCCGGGCGCGTGCTACCGTTGCGCCTGAGTGCCGCCGAGGGCGCCGTGCTCAACCATGAACTTGAATCGTTGGGGATCGAGCCGCAGACGGCAGCTCGGATTCGACATGCCCTTCTGCCCGAAGAGCTCGGCTATAACCAGCGCGTCTTTGACACCGTCAACCACGGGTCGCACTGGCAGCAGCTGAGCTGCGCCATTCAGGACGGTGTTCGTTGCCGCATCTCGTATCGCTCGATGGACGATGCGCGGCCACGCGAGCGTCTGGTCGACCCCTTGCGCATTACGGCAAACGGCGACCAAACATACCTGATTGCCTGGGACATCGCGGTCGATGAGCAGCGCACCTATCGCATGGATAAAATCGAGGGACTCACCTTGACGGAAGACTCCGTCGTGCCTCACACACCGGGCGTCGCATCCCTCCACGATTCCCTTGCCCGGACGCAGCGTAGCGCAAAGCTCTTGATGCCATTCGATATGGCGGAGCATCTGGACTGGGCCGGCATCACCCTAATCGAGCGCAGCGGGGCAGACACGGCAACGGTAACCGTGCATTACGGCTCCGAGCGTTGGCTACTGAGCCAGGTAATCGCAGCGGGCGGAGCCATCCGCATCTTGGATGACCCCGCCCTGTCAAAGCGTCTGTGCGATATGGCAAAAACCCTCGTCTGTCCGCTTTAGCGCCGCCGCTCGTGGCGTGCGCGCCACAGTTGCAGATAGTGCCCGATCTGCGCCGATTCGATGCGCTGGTAGGAGCTCGTGGGCAGCGACGTTAAGAACTTCTTTCCGTAGCCCTTCGTCACCAGGCGCGGGTCGGCCAGAATCAGCACGCCGCAATCGGTCGACGAGCGGATAAGGCGGCCGGCCGCCTGCTTGACCTCGAGCACCGCCTCGGGCAGCGAATAGCGCGCCCAAGCGCGGTCTTCGCGCAGGTTGCGCTCGCACGAGAGCGGGTCCGTGGGGCTCGAGAACGGCAGCTTGGGAATGATGACGCAGCGCAGCGTCTCGCCGCTGGCGTCGAATCCCTCCCAGAAGGCCTTAAGCGCAAAAAGCGACGAGGTCGGCTCGTTGATAAACCGGTCGCGCAGGCGACGGGGAGATGAGTTGCGCTGCTGGCAGTTGAGTTCCAGACCCGCACGGGCCATCTTGGGCTCAACGCGGGTGTACAGGTCTTCCATGTCGCGCCGATTGGTGAACAGCGTGAGCACCGATCCGCCCATGGCAAGATGGGCGTCGACCAGCACGCGCTCGAGCGCCGTAAGATAGCTCTCGCGATCGCGCGGATCGGGGATATCGCCCGCAACGACTACAGCCATGTTCGAATCGAAGTCGTAGCTCGAGTCCAAGTGCAGCGATGAAGATGTTGAAGCACCGATGCGATCGAGGCCGACCGCGTGGTTAAAGTGTTCAAAGCTTTTGGACACCGTCATGGTCGCCGAGGCAAAGATAGCCGTGTGAACCTCGGGCAGCCACTCGGTTGCCAAGGCCTCGCCAATGTCGATGCGCTCTGCGGTCATTGACTCTCCGCCGGCACGCAACCTGCGATTGACCTGCAGCGAATACACGTAGTGTTCATCGGTGCCGTCGATGATGAGTTTGAGGTTCTCGGCCAGCTCGTGCAGGCGACGCGAGATATCACCCAAGTCGACAACAACCTCGGGCTTGTCGGCAGCGACGGCTTGCACCAGCGCGTCGACGCTCTTGTCAGCTTGTTCCAATGCGTCGATGGCAGCGTAGGCCGACTGTAAGAAATCATGCCAGTCGTCAGATTCGCGCAGCTCGGGGCCAATCCATAGATTGGCATTGTCATAACCCCCACGGGCACGGCGGCCGAGCTCGCGAACGCCATCGAACACGTCGGCGATTGCCATGCTCGCGCGCGCAACCGTCGACGTCGCCTTGGCAGTAAGGCCCAGATAGAGCGTAGAGCCCTCGGAGGTTGCCAAATCACGGGAAACCTGGCTTAGCGCGCCGGTGCTCGAGCCACCCAGGCGCTCAAACAGAACGCGTGATTCGTCCGCCGACACCACGCGCGCCCACTGACGGCGTGCCTCGCGCTCGATGGAATGGGCCTCGTCGATTACCCAATGACGAATCGGAGGCAAAATCCTGCCCTCGGCCGCGACATTGCGGAACAGCAGGGAATGGTTGGTGACCACCACATCGGCATGCGCCGCACGACGACGAGCGCCGTGGACCAAACATTTATCAGGGAAAAACGGGCAGAGGCGACGAGCACACTCGCGCGAGGCCGTCGTAAAGTCGGGGCGGTTGACGCTGCGCCACCGAATGCCAAGCGAGTCGAGGTCGCCATCGGCTGATTGGCAGACGTACGCCATAATGACCGCGACCGCCGTGAGCGTGTCCGCCGGATCGCGCTTGGTGGTAATCTCGACCTGGCCGCGGCTCATGCGCTCAAGCTTGCGCAGGCACGGATAGTGGTCATACCCCTTGAGAGCGCAAAATGACAGACCACCGTCCAGTTGCTCGGCAAGTTTTGGCAGCTCATGGTACATGAGCTGGTCGGCAAGATTGTTCGATTTGGTCGCAATACCAACCGTGATGTTGTTACGGCGCGCTGCCTCGGCAAAAGGTACCAGATAGGCCATCGATTTGCCGACGCCCGTGCCCGCCTCAATTACACGATGAGTGCCCGTGACCAGCGCATCGCGGACCTCGAGCGCCATCGCAATCTGCTCATCACGCGGCTCGTAGGTGGGGTACATGCGATTGACCAGGCCACCTGGCGCATAGTCTGCCTCAATCTCCTCACGACTCGGCATCTTGAGGACCGGCAGTTCGTCGGCGTCCACCCGATCGTCGGCGCGATCGGCCTTGAGAACGTCAGTACGAGCGGCGCTGAGAGAGAAGATAGAACCAGGGTTCTGCCCCGCCAAGAATGAGAAGATAGGACGATAGGACCAAGGCACATCCGGATGCATGTCGGCTAGGCGCGCCATGAGGCCCTGGGGCAAGTCGGTGAGCGCCACGAGCAACACGCGCCATACGCCACACAGGGCGTCGACGTCGGCATTGGCACGGTGTGATACCGAGTCACAGCCAAACAGATCGGCCATAAAAGACAGCTTGTGCGAGGCCAGGCGCGGAAGCGCGATGCGCGACAGCGCCAGTGAATCGATCCAAATATCGCTCACGTTGACGCCGCCTTTGACCGACTCGATAAACGAGCGGTCGAACGTGGCGTTATGTGCGATCACCGGGCAACCACCGACAAAATCGGCGAGAGCGGCGACGGCCTCAACGGCCGACGGGGCATCTGCCACGTCGGCATTTGTAATGCTCGTGAGCTCGGTAATCTCGGCGGGAATCAGCTGCTTGGGATGCACGAAGGTATCGAAACGGTCGACGATCTCGCGGCCCGAAAGACGGGCCGCCGAGATCTCGATCAGCTCATTGTCCTGCACCGAAAGACCTGTGGTCTCGGTATCGAGGACAATCACATCTTCCTCGATAAGGCCAAAGGACTGCGTTTTGGCGCGTTCGGCTAGCGTGGCATAGGAGTCGATGACAAACTGCGGCGTTCCTGACGAAACCGCGTCCTCGATTAGCATGCAATGCCCGCTCGACGAAGGCCCATACGGATCAGGCTGTCACAGACCTGCGGGAACGTTATGTCGTCGGTGTGGCGGATCTCATCCGGATACAGCGACGTATCGGTCATGCCGGGAATGGTATTGGTCTCGAGGATGACGGGGCCGTCCTCACTCACGATAAAGTCGCTGCGCGAGATACCCAGGCAACCGAGAGCCTTGTGAGCGGCACAGGCAAGCTCCTGAGCACGAGCGTAATTCTCGGGCGAAATCTGCGCCGGAATGCGATGGATGTCTGTAGGGTCGACATACTTCACGTCCAGATCGTAGAACTCGCAGTCCTTGGGCTTACGAATCTCGACAATCGGCAGAGCGCGCACGTCGTCCTCGCCGTATACGCCGACGGTGATCTCGGTACCCTCGATACACTTCTCGACCAGCACTTTGTCGCCGTACTCAAACGCCTTGGCGATTGCCGCGGGCAGCTCGGAGGGCTCATGGACCAGGGAAATGCCATAGCTGGAACCGTTGACGGCCGGCTTCACAAAGCAGCGCTCGCCACAAACCTCGACGATATGATCGATATCGACTTCATCGCCCACCTCGAGCGCAAGGCCGGGGGCAATGGGAATGCCCGCCTTGGCGTACAGGAGCTTAGAGACCTCCTTGTCGGCACCGCAGGCGCTGGCAAGCACGCCCGAAGCCGTGTAGGGGATACCCAGGGTCTCCATGGCGCCTTGCATGGCGCCATCCTCGCCGCCGGCGCCGTGCATGGCGATAAACGCCACGTCAAAGCCGCCGGTCGCCATGGTTACCATAAAATCATCGGCAGCCGTGTCGAGCAGCTCCACCGAAGTGTAGCCGGCCTCCTTCAAGGCAACCACGACGTTCTTTCCCGAATTGAGCGAGATCTCGCGCTCAGCGGAATGACCACCCGCCAAGACCGCTACGTGCATGTTCTCTAGGCTTTTACCCGGCATGGGCAGACTCCTCCTCTATAATTTCTGCAGCTGATACCATATTGTAGCGATACCCTCTACGTTTCCCCAAAATCGAAAGGCTTCCATGAATCCCAGGACTAAATCTCAGGACATTCGCGACTTGAGCCAAAACGATATTCGCGAGCTCGTGGC
>WGSR01000096.1 GCA_014871545.1 Collinsella sp.
TGCGCTCGAAGGCCCGCGTTCGCGTGCGCCCCAAGCGCTACTTCTGTGACCCGTCACTTGCGGCGGCGTTGCTGGGGGCTACCCCTGAGCGGCTGCTTGGCGATATGCAAACGCTGGGGATGCTCTTTGAGAATCTCGTCCTGCGCGACGTGCGCGTGTTCCTTTCCACCTACGGCGGTGTCGACAACAGTGTCCATTATTTCCGAGATGAGAAGGGCCTTGAGGTCGATCTGATCGTTGAGCACGACGGGCGCTGGGGAGCCATCGAGGTCAAGCTGAGTGATGCGAAAGCAGACGATGGAGCGAGAAATCTCAAGGCGCTGGAGAGGAAAGTGCTCTCCAATCCTGCCGCCCAGAATGCCACGCCGGCGTTTTTGGCGGTCGTGGTTGGAAAGGGGAGCATTGCCTACACACGCGACGACGGCGTGGCGGTGATTCCCATGGCGGCACTTGGGGCGTAGTGGTTTTGCGGGCGTGCCGTGCTTCCTTTACCGAAAATCCATTTGGTAAACCAGATGCTCGCGGATAGAATAAAGTTGACGGCAGCCCAAGGGTGATAGCTGGGCAGCGCCGTTGCTTGGTCAAGAGGTCAGTGCCTTAATGGCAGCGACTTGTTATGCTTCGAATGCTGCTTGAGTGCCTCGGAAAGTTCGATAAGCGCCGTGAAGAGCGAGACCAAAGCAACCAAGAGCTCTACGAGCTCTGATGGGTCCGGGATGACCGCTGATTCAAGTCACCGGGCCTAAATCTTTTTCATGCATTTGAATAGAGCGGGCGATTCTCTTGGGGCCGTCTGCATGGCGTGCGCCCGGCGCATGGCATTGCGCCGGGCTTTCATGTCCGCACGAGCGCCTATCCTTACGGCAATGTAGTCGCTTATGTAACAAGCGGCATTTGACGGAGAAAGGCCCTAACCGTGTCAGCTGAAAAGACGCCGTGCATCTCGGCTATCGATACGACGAACTTTGCGCGCCAGATCGTGCTGGACTTTGAGTTTGCGCCGGTGCCAAAGCAGCGCCAGCGCCGTGGACTGCGCAACGAGATTATCGAGGTCGGCGCCGTCAAGCTCGATTACCACGGCAACGTTATGGGCGAGTTCTCGCAGTTTGTGCAGACGGAATTTACCGAAGGTGTTGCGTCTCCCGTCCGCGAGCTTACGGGGATATCAGCCGTGGACACCGCGATGGCCGATCCGCTCTATGTGGTGATTAAAAGGCTCAGCGATTGGATTGGTCGCTACTCCGCCCAGGTGGTTTGCTGGAGCGGGGCGGACCGGCGACAGCTTTTGACCGAGTGCCAGGCAAAGCACATCGATCTTTCCGTATTTCCTACGGTCTGGGCCGACCTGCAGGCTTTTTACACTTCGATCATGGACGTGGGCAGCCACGGGTGCGTCTCTTTGAGTGATGCGGCGACGTGGTTTGGCATCGAGTTCGACGAGCCGACGGGTCACGCCCACAGCGCCCTTGCCGATGCGCGCGTGACCGCCAAGCTGCTCAAGCAGGTGATGGACGGGGACTACCGCGTGAGCCCGCGCGCCCAGGAAGTCCGCCAGCGGTGGGGGATGGGCGAGCGAGCTCAGACGCGCCTTTCTAGCAAGTGCCCCGAGCTGGGCGACCTGCTGCTGAAGCTGAAGGCGGCGGGAAGGTAGGGGCGTTAGCTGTCTGCATGGCGCGTGCCTGTCGCGTATCGTTACTCTTCCTGCTGCTTGGCAGGCAAGATGTAGACGTTCTCGGCGTCCACGGCGATCTGCGCGGGGCGGTTGTAGAGGGTGTCGATCTCCTTTACGCTCTGCTTGAACGGCGTGACGTCGGGCGTCTTTGCCTGATGGAGCTTTTCGAGGAGTTTCTCGGATTGCTTGTCGTTGAACTTTCCGATGCTCTCTCCTGTGCCTTCGAGCGCCTCGTCGATGAGTGTATGGTCGCCCACGGGGGTCTTTGCGATGGCGTGACCGAGCAATTTGCCCGCGGACGCGATACCGCCCAGCAGTGCCGCATCGACGGTGTCGACAGCCCCCGCTTCGAGTGCGTTGTAGCAGTCGGTGTAGAGCTCGCGGTACGCGATCGAATCAGCCTCGATCTTCGCAGTGGCGTCCGCGAGCTTTGCGGGCTCGAAGTTCTGGGCGAGCATGGGTTCGAGGAACAGCGAGAACGCGTGGATGTAGGTGGCGAGCTGGCAGTCTTTGAGGTAGTCGAGCACCTTGTCGAGGCGTCTGCCCAAGCCGTCTCGCACCTCGATGAACCCTTTCTTTTTCAGATCTGCCTGTGCCTGCGAGCGGAAGAGTTCCATGTCCTGCGCGGACGACTGCTTGATGTCGAGCACCTTCATATGGGCGTTTGCCATGTAGGTGGCGTTGCCGTAGTTGAGTCCGTAACCGTTGAGGATGTCTGCGAGCGTCTTGAGGCTGCCACGCATGTTGGCCTTGTCGCGCTGACGCATGTACTCGAACATTTCGTCGACGGACTCCTGGATGGAGTCGAGCTTTTGGTTTATCTGCGCGATTGCGGCTGCCATGAATAGCGATGTTGGATCGTAAGGCACCTGCGTGACGCTCGTGGCGATGTCGCCCTCGACTACGTGGAAGCGCACCTGCCCAAGGCCCTTGGCGGCGTCGCGGTAGCCCCCTGTGAGACCGCTGCCGTCCTTGAACGAGTTGAGTTTCGACGGATCGAGCGGGTTACCATATTTGTCAGTCGCCTGGAGCAGCGTGGGCACGCTCACCGTGTTGGTGACGGTGCGAAACATCGAGGGGATCGAGGCGAACGCCACGCCGAGTTGGGGAATTCGCTCGAGCGGTAGCTTGATGGCGCCGGAGACGTCCACCCGCTTCTGAGTGAGCGCGAGGTGGATTTTGGTCGATGCGAGCTGTTTTGCCACGAGCTCCTCTCGGCCGTCGTTCGCCGAGGGTTTGGTCTCGTTGTCTGCCATAGCGCGCTCCTTGCTTACGTTGATAGTCGTGGGCATTATCTCATCGCCTGGTGGCTTGCTAGAGCGAGGTAGAGGCCGAGCGTCTGGCGAAACTCGTTAACTGATTGCATTTCAGCGGATTGGGTTGATTATAAGAGAAGGACGGCTATCCATCTGCCCTTCCCAGTTGAGTTCGCTTTGAGCTACTGTTCGTGCCTATGCTGCTTGGGCTCAAGCCTTCTCGCTGCCGTGAAGCAGGTCGTGGCCGCCATGGCCAATGCGATGCTGGCCATCCAAGTGGAGTCGCCGGTTGCAGCGAGATTTGGTTCATCGGCTGTCGTGCGTCCCGACTTTTTTGTAGCCGCCTCGTCGGCGTCCTTTTCAGGAGTGGCAGGATCACTTTTGTTGTCGCCGGGTGAATCTACGTCGGTCTTTCCGCCCGCCTGCTCCCCTTGGGCCTTCCCCTCCACGGTGAAGGACGCATCGGTTGCCGTCCCGTCCTTCCAGACGGCCGTGACGGTGTGTCCGCCGGCGGCGAGCGTGTCCAGGTAGGACGGCCTGAGCTCGATAATCGTGCTGCCCCTGGTTGCGGTGTAGTTCTCGGCGGAGACCTCAGTTCCGTCCACGAGGAGACGCGTGAACTCATCGAGAGGACCGCTGAAGCGGAAGGTCAGACCGGCCTCGCCGTCCTTTGCATACGCCTGCCCGTCGCCCTTGGTGGCGGCATACAGCGGAGCGGTCACGTCGAAGGTGACGTCCCCCGCGTCGTCGACATCAAAGGTCTGAACGCCGGTCTTGCCGTTACGCTCGGCGTAGGCGGAGCTGTAGACGAAGGTCTCGTGGCCCGTCTTGTCGAGGACCGCGAGGGCTTGGATTTCAAACGAGCCCATCGAGAGCGACGTGGGGAACTCGATTTCGATATAGCCCCTTGCCGCATCGTAGCTGCAGCTCAACGTTTTGCGGGTCTTTAAAGAGTTCGGGTCCTCGACATAGCCGGGGTCGCCGAGGATCGGGGAGACAGACTTTACGCCGTCCGCGTCGCCTACATTGCAATAGATACGGAGGATCCCGCCGACGGGGACCCTCTTCGCGGAGATGGAAACGTTCGAGACCGTGGGCGGGTTCCGGTCGATCGCGCTGCCGGTCACCTCGAAGCACAGCTCGCTCGGGTCGCCAACCGAGAAAGTCGCGCCCGAAATGCCGTTGGCCCTGGCGTAGGAACTCTCGTACACATCGGTCTCGAACCCTAGGCCATCGGTGACCGAAAGGCCGATCAGCCTGTGCCTTCCGATCCTATTGCTGTCGAATGTGAGGTCAAACCCGTCGATAGACGAGCCTCCGTGATAATAGGCTGACGAAACAGAGCAGCCGTCGTCCGAATTCTCCCAGCCCTGCCGCAGTATGGGGGAAACGGAACGAACGCCGTCGGCATCGGAGACGGTCCAAGAGATGTGGAAGTCGGCACCGGTTGCGACCTCCCTGCTCGAGAGCGACACGGAGGACACGGTCGGCGGGTTTTGGTCCTCGGGTCCCTCGGTCACCTCATACTCGAGGGGGTCGGTGGTGAAGGTCGGACAGTCGAGCCCCTTCTCCTCGGCATACGTCGTGTCGTAGACATCGGTAACCCATCCAAGACTATCGGTCACGCCGAGGCCGATGATCCGGTACCTGCAGGGCCGGTCGCTCGGGGAGGTGGAGATATCGAAGCCCGCGGTCGTGTTGCCGGTCGACGAGAAGGCGAGACGGGAACTGATTCCATGGTCTCCGGTATCGTTTTCGACAACGACTTCGACTATGGGCGTGACGGACCGTACCCCGTCAGGGTCATCGACGCTATAGCCGACATGCAGCGTGGAGCCGGCCGTGACTGTCGTCGCGGATATCGTCACGTTGGAGATGCTGGGCGGGTTCGGGTCCGACGCGGCTAGGGCGGTTGAGGGCAAAGCAAGCGCTACGGTGGCGGACAGCGAGGCGAGCAGGCTAAGCGCGAAGCGCCTGGAGAATTTCAAGGAGGTCATTGGTGGTGCCGATCTTCCATAATTGTTGCAGCGATACCAGTATATCTTTGGCCCATGCTAGCCAGATGTTCTTTCCGCGAACGGCTCGTTAGTTTAGAGACGGCATATGGACGCCTGTCTCGTCCACGTTTCTCGTAAGGGCGATTATAAGGACATGAAGAGACTTTCTCGGAACAATCAATTGGGGATATCAAAGAAATGCTGGACGTCTCCCGATCGCTCAATGCCTTTGAGGTGAAATGCGGCGCATCGGCTACGTTGTTGAGATCATTTATCGAGCGATACGTCATTCCAGCTGAGGCCACCGTCATGAGGCTTCTGTTCCTACATCCCCCGCAATCCCGCGCGCGGCACCCAACAGCTCGTACTCCCTCTCGCTCCACTGGCACAGCTCGGCGGTCTCGACGGCGTCGCGGCACAGGTCTAGAAACACCTCAGCTCCCTCGCAGAAGCACTCGCGGGCAAAGTCGCCCGAGCCGCTTGCGACGCGCGCGCCGTCGGCAAAGAGCTTCCAGCTAGACGGCTCACGCAAATCGTCTCCGAACAACTTAATCTGTAGCACATGCGGATTGCCAGCAGCGCAGAGCTCTTCCTCGAGCTTCTGTACCGTGAAGCGCATCCGGTGGGAGAGGCTGTTCTTGACCATGGCCGAGGCATAGCCGCTCGGCTCGTCCAGAAGATGCATTCGTTTTGGCTTGGCTGCCAGGTTGTGGAAGTTGCGCTCACTGCGCACGGAGAAATTGTCCATACGGACTCCTTTCATCGATGTTGGCAGGGCCACCGTGCCTCTTGGCCGGTTGGCGTCGGGATCGTGGAGCCAACTCTCTACCCCGACTCTGGATAAAACGCGCCCGCTCCTTGCGGGCAAGATGGAGTCTATCAACGTGTACGGACTCAACGTGTACGGACAGAAATCAAGCGCCATCCGCGAAATGACGCGCGGATGGCGTTGGTTTCCCAAGTGATTATTCGGCTTTCATCCGGAAAAGTGTCGAAATCAGCCGTGTAAAAGTACGGAAAAGTGTCGAAATAGGCACCTTAAAACTTCGGAAAAGTGTAGTTGGATGACAAAACAGCACTTAGAAGCCGATGCTGGATGCGGGATCCTGCGGCTGCCTTCAGCCCTCGCTACTCGTCGTCTCCGTCGTTGGGGTCGCCCTTGAGGGTGTTGATGTCCAGGTACTGGTTATCGTCCTC
>WGSR01000097.1 GCA_014871545.1 Collinsella sp.
GACGGGTTCGGGGCCATGCCGGCGTAAGCCGAGTCTTTAGCATCACCGTCGACTGAGCAACAACCGCTTTACCTTAGTGGGCGCCAATTGAGGGTCGATTATTGGGTCGCCTCGTCCACTAACGCATTTATTCCACGCGCTCTGACAGTCGATACTTGCGGTTGCGGCTTGTCAACGGCGCCGTCGGCTCAAGCTCGCCCTGCTCAATGAGCGCATTGACGCGTGCCCTGACCTGGGAAACCGTGAGTCCCGTGCGCTCCGCCAGTTCGCGCGTCCCCAATTCGCCGTAGCGCTTGAGCGCCGTCATAATCAAGTCCCCGCCATGATCGACCGGCTCGATCTTTGAACGGTAAAGTACGACCTTGAACCGATCGAACCCCGGGCAGAACAGGGGCTCGGCCAGACCATGCGCGCGCATGGCATCGAGCATCATCGGGATGCCCGAGCCATTGCCCTCAGCCGGCGAACCTGCGCCATCCGGCAGCGGGACAATCGACATGAGTTTCACGAGCGTCGCGTTACGGCATCGGGAGCTGCCGTCAAACAAGCTCTCGCGAGTCTTCCCTCCATAAAGGCCGCCGGGATTCGTCACCTCGATACGGTCGTCAAAAACGTCGACGGCGATCGATTGCCCACAGAACCGATCCCCGTATTCCCTGTGGATAACCGCGTTGGCGACTGCCTCGCGCAGGACCTCCTCGGGAATCTCCAGCGAGTCGATACGCGAGATGCCTTGGACGGTCGAGGTGCGGCGCAGGTTTTTGGCGACAGCCGCGACAGTATCCGAAATCATCTCGCCCAGGGTGCCCTCGCAGACTGTGCGGTCCATAAATCTTAGCGGTCCCGCAGCGCCCTTTTGAGTTCCCGCATGGACAGCCACATCAATGAAGAGCTTGGGATAGAACTGCTGAGGGTAAACGCCCGCGGCAAGGAGGCCGGCCTTGGTAACATTGCCCTGGAAGTCGAGGAGATTCAGGCGCTCCATCTTTGTCTTCTTGTCCGTCGCACCACGCATCGCTCGAGGCGTCAACGAATAGGCGCGTTCTATCGTGCGGTCGACCAGCGACTCGTCGAGATCGCCCACACTCGTGCCGGGCACCGCATCGCGATCGCTCGGAGTCGCTCGACCGTATGACGCCAATGCGAGCACCTCGGTCGATGAAAGCGGCACATCTTTGTCATCGATGCGTTTGTAGCTGCCACCTTGAGCGCCCCGCTCTATGACATAGCACGGCTTGCTCGACGGGTCGAGCTCCTCAATCGTGATGACCAGAACCACGGTGCCCTGGAGCTCCACGCGCTCAATGGTGTATTTGGGCGGATTGGCCAGCTTTCCGCGACCGCCAGCATCGCCCATGCCCGCCACGAATTGGTTGAGCACTTTCTCGGTCTCAAAGTTTGCAACTGGGACAAAACCCGCGCGCTCGCTCACTCCGAGCACGATGATGCCGCCGGCGGTGTTTGCGAAAGCGCTGACCGTTTCCCATACGTCGCGGGAAAGCGTCATGGCGCTCTCTTTTACTTCGACGCTAAGGTCATCCGAACCCATTCGCTTTAAAGACTCGAGCAAACCGGCCAGCTCGTTTTCGTTCATCTGCACGTCCTTTCGCTCGGTTCTGCGAAGAATGCCGCGAATAGATTTCCTTCGTCTCTCAGTTATCTCTCGTCTTTCTGTTATCTCTCATATTAGAGAGGAGTGAGAGATGAAAGATAAGATGTCTGTCATCTGTTTCATTTAAACATGTTTTCGCTGGTAAAACAATCTATATTGAGACAATACCATGGTTGCCTGTCTCTTTGCAGCATTGTTATCTCTCATATTTGTCTCTCATCTTTCTGTTATCTCTCGTATTAGAGACGAATGAGATATGAGAGATGTGCGGGCGACGGATGAGCGTGGATTTTTGGACGGTCGGGAAATGAGGGTGGATATTTGGACGGTTTTTGGGCTTTTGGCAGCCGATTTCGTCCGAAAATCCACGCTCATTTGATGGGCGTCCGAATTTCCACGCTCGTGTGTCCGAAAATCCACGCTCATCCGGCAGATTGGTCGAGGGCCCCATATGGGTATACTCTCGAGGATTCGACTCGATTCGCCCCCGCTGGGGCGTCAAAGGAGACTGCATATGCCCACCACCTCAACCGACCCGCGCGCCGCAGCCGCCGCGCTGCTGGCACCCGGCACCACCTGCCACGGCTTTGCCGTCGAGCGCTGCGAGACCGTGCCCGAGCTCGACTCGGACGCCTACGTGCTGCGCCACACCGCCTCGGGCGCTCGCCTGCTGTACCTGGCGTGCGACGACGAAAACAAGGCCTTTGCCATTGGCTTTAAGACGCCGCCAGCCGATTCCACCGGCGTGTTCCATATTCTTGAGCACTCGGTGCTGTGCGGATCGGCCAAATTCCCCGTCAAGGAGCCGTTTGTCGACCTGATCAAGAGCTCCATGCAGACGTTCCTCAATGCCATGACCTACCCCGACAAGACTATCTACCCCGTTGCCACCACCAACGAGCAGGATCTGTACAACCTGATGGACGTGTACCTGGACGCGGTGTTCAACCCGGCCATCTATACCAAGCCCACCATTTTTGAGCAGGAGGGCTGGCACTACGAGCTGGACCTGCCGGAGGGCGCCGAGGACGAGGGCGACGGCAGCTCCGCGAGCCTGCGCGAGGGCACGCTGCGCTATAACGGCGTGGTGTTCAACGAGATGAAGGGCGCGCTGTCCGACCCCATGAGCGTGCTGGACGACGCCGTCAACGCCGCGCTCTATCCCGACACCGCCTATGCGCACGAGAGTGGCGGCGACCCGTGCGCGATTCCCGCGCTCACCTACGAGCAGTTCCTGGACACGCACGCGCGCCACTACAATCCTTCCAACTCTTATATAACGCTCTACGGCGACCTAGATGTGCACCGCGCGCTGGCGTTTTTGGACGAGCGTTATCTGTCGCAGTCGAGTGCCGCGAGCCGCCGCATGGACGCCGCCGTTGCCGCCGGCGAGGACCCGTCTGCGCTGGCGCCCAATCCGCTGGACGTGCAGGAGCCTGTGACCTGCGAGTATAAGCGCATCGAGATGGCCACCACGCCCGAGAACGCCCTGGTGGGCCTGGGCCTGGTGCTGGGCAGCGCGCTCGACCGCAAGCGCACGATCGCGGCGGACATCCTGTTCGAGGCGCTGCTGGGCTCCAACGAAGCACCGGTTAAGAAGGCCATTCTGGCCGCCGGTCTGGGCGGCAACGTGGTGAGCTACACCGCGGCCGAGAGCCTGCAGCCCTACGAGCTCATCATGCTGCAAAACGCGCAGCCCGGTGTGGCGCGTGAGCTGCGTCGCGTGTTCCAGGACGCCTGCCGCGACCTGTGCGAACATGGCGTTCCGCGTGAGCGCCTGGAAGCCATCATCAGCAGCAACGAATACGACCTGCGCCAGCGCGACTACGGTATCGCTGACGGCGTGGCCATTGCGTGCGACGCGCTGAGCACCTGGCTCTACGATGACGACGCCGCGACGCTGGCACTCAAGTACGGCCCGGTGTACGAGGAGCTGCGTGGCGAGCTGGACGGCAGCTATTTTGAGGACCTGCTGCGCGAGCTGGTGCTGCAGAACGATCACATGGCGCTGGTCGAGCTGGTGCCGGTGAATGCCGCCGAGGGTTCGGAGGGCGCCGAAGCTGCCGAGCTGGCAGCCAAGCGCGATGCCATGACCGATGCCGAGCTGGCCGACGTGGTCGAGCGCACGGCTGCGCTGCGTGCCGCACAGGAGGCGGAAGACACACCCGAGGCCAAGGCCACGCTGCCGCGCCTGCGCGTGTCCGACATTGGCGAGGCGCGCCCCGAGCCGCCGCTGGTCGTAGACACGACCGCGCCCATCCCCTGCTTGCGCCACGGCATCCCCACCAACCGTCTGGCCTACGCCATGCAGTATTTCGACCTGAGCTGCGTCGCGTTTGAGGACCTGCCCTATGTGACACTGCTCTGCCGCCTGCTCAAACAGCTGCCCACGAGCGAGCACTCGGCCGAGGAGCTCGACAACTTGCTCGCCGGCAAGCTGGGCTTTTTGAGCTTTACGACCGAGGTCATGACCCAACCCGACGTGGACGGCGTGCACCCCTACCTGCTGGTGAGCGCCGGCGCCCTGTCCGAGAAGATCAATGCGCTGGCGAGCCTGCCGCGCGAGGTGTGGTCGAACACGCTGCTGGCGGATGCCGACGCCGACCGCGTCCGCGACGTGCTCACACAGATTCGCATTGGGCTTGAGCAGGGGTTTATCAACAACGGTCACTCGGCGGCACTCGGTCGCGCGATGAGCTACAGCTCGCCTTCGGCCGTGGTGTGCGAGCAGCTTTCGGGCGTTGATTTCTATCTGTTCCTGCGCGATTTGCTCGAACACTTTGACGAGCGCCTGGACGGTCTGCGCGCCAAGCTTACCGAGCTGGCAGGTCGTATCTTTGTGGCCGACGGCTGCCTGGCGAGCTTTACCGGCAGCGATGAGGACTTTGACGCGTACTGGAATGCTGCGGGCGACCTGGGGCTGGGCGCGGGTGCGGCGGGCATTGCCGGCAACGACGCGCTCGTGGTGCCGAAGCCGCGCGACCGCCACGAGGCCTTTGTCATCCCCAGCGACATCTGCTTTGCGGCGAGCGCGTGCGATCCGCGTCGCTTGGGGCTCGAAGTGACGGGCGCCTGGGCGGTTGCTGCCAACGCACTCTCCTACGACTACCTGTGGAACGAGATCCGCGTGAAGGGCGGCGCGTACGGCTGCGGATTCCGCGCGGCCGGCGAGCGTCAGGCGGCGTTCTACACCTACCGCGACCCGGCGGTCGATCCTTCGATTGAGCGCGTGGCGCGCGCAGGCGAATGGCTCGGCAGCTTTGAGCCCGACGAGGCCGCCTTCGAGGGCTTTATCGTGAGCTGCGTGAGCGGCATGGACGCGCCGGTGAAGCCGTACGCGCTCACCAAGCGTCGCAACACGACCTACCTGGCCGGGCTCGATCCGCACGCACGCGAGGAGCGCCGCGCCCAAATGCTCGCCGCCACGCCCGCCGAGCTTCGCTCGCTCGGCGCCGACGTGACGCGCATCGCGGCCGATTCGCCGACCTGCGTCTTTGGCGGCCGCGACGTCATCGCCAAGAGCAACGCCGGCTTCAACGTAGTCGACCTGCTGGGCTAAGGCACCAAGGTAGATTTTTGGGACATGCCCGAGAATCTACCTTTTTCTTTTGCCGCAGTCTGCCGATTTGTCTCGATCTGTAACGCTAAGGCGGCAATATTGGCTCCAGATGTTACAAATCGAGACGTTTCCGGATGACGCCGGCCCTTTGTCTCAATCTGTAACATCTAGGTCCAATTTTGCCGAGTTACTGTTACAGATCGAGACAAACCGCCGCGAACACCCGCTCTTCGTCAAAACCCACGAAGGTGTCCATGAACTGCCCCCTTTGCGATGGTTTGTGTGGTGATTTGGGTGTTTACCCAGATAAAACCTGCCAAAATAAACCTGTCCCTTTTTGGTAGGTTTGGGAGAGAGGGCCGGGATGGACAAGGCTGAGTTGCGGCGGGCGGTGATTGCTCGGCGCGATGCTCTTGATTTGGACTTGCGGGCAGCGAAGTCTGCCGTTATCTGCGCGCGGCTTGTTGAGCTGTTGGATCGCTTGGATGCCGCGGCGCCGCACACCGTTGCCATCTATGCCGCGATGGGCTCCGAAGTTGACCCAGCCGCGTTTGCCGCTGCGGCCGCCAAACGCGGCTGGCGCGTGGCCTATCCGTGCATGCTCTCGGCAATTGATGCCGCAGCTTGTGGCCAGCGCATGTGCATGCGGGCAGTTGCCGCCGACGATGCGTCCGCGGCTCCGTTTATCGCCCACCCCACACGGGCTTTCGCGGCCATAAACATCGACAGCGGCCGCTTCCCTATCGTGCCTGCCGAAGCTCTCGACATGATCGTCATGCCGCTCGTAGCATTCGACCGCGCCGGCACGCGCCTAGGCTACGGCGGCGGCTGCTATGACCGCTACCTGCCCATGCTCTCGCCCGTATGTCAAATCGTCGGCATCGCCTTTGACGAACAGCGCGTCGACCACGTTCCCACCGACGCC
>WGSR01000098.1 GCA_014871545.1 Collinsella sp.
CGCGACCTGTCGCGCGCCAACACGAAGGCATAGGCCTGCATGTCGTTTACCGCTGAGGTGCGCGACGAGCTTGCGCGCTGCGAACCCGAATGTGAATACTGCGACTTGTCGACGCTTGCCGCCCTCACGCGCGTGAGCGGTACGCTCTCGCTTACCGGCTCTGGGCGGTATCGTTTGACGGTTGCGACTGAGACGGGAGCCGTCGCGCGCACGATGATCACGCTGACGCATCGTATCCTTAAGCTCAAAACGGAGTTCACCGTCCGTAAATCTGTATTGCATAAGGTTCGAAACTACCTCATCACCTTGCCTGATCAGCCAGACCTGGATAAGGCCTTGGTTCTGCTGGGTATCCTCGAACGTAGGGGAGGACTTGTCGCCGGCGTACCCCGACATATCGTTGCCCGTCCTTGCTGTAGACTTGCCTATATCCGCGGCGCGCTCATCGCGGGCGGCTTCGTGGCCGATCCACGCGGCGATTTTCATTTGGAGATTGCTGTGCAGGGCGAGCAATATGCCAAGGGGCTTTGCGATCTGTTGGAGCAGATTGGGGTCCATGCTCGTGTTAATGCACGGCGGGGGTCATATGCCGTGTACATTAAGAGCGCCGAGGAAATCGAGCATCTATTAAAGCTGATTGGCGCCAAGCGCAGCGTTGCCGAGATTGAGGAGGCGCGCGCGGTCAAGTTGGTTAAGAACGATGTGAACCGTCGCGTGAACGCCGAGCTCGCCAACCAGACCAGAAGCGCCGGTGCCGCCCAACATCAGCTTGCGCTTATCGATGAGCTCGAGCAGCGTGGCCTTCGTGATGCGCTTCCGGATGCCTTGGCGGTCTTTTGCGACCTGCGCGAGCGCTATCCCGATCTGTCGCTGCGTGATTTGGGGGAGATGGCTGACCCTCCCTTGTCGAAGTCAGCCCTCTACCATCGTGTTTTACGGCTTGAAAAGCTCATTGAAGCAAACAGGTAGTTTGAAGTAACGACTTATATATGGATTTAGCTGCTATTTTAGTATTTAAAACGTTTTAACTTAAATTTGATTTTCAATTTCGAGCATTCTCGTGAAATTCAAGTCAAAAAAAAGGTATATTAGGCGAGTGGTTAGTTTGTGGGCCTCAACGGCGGGCGCTGTAGCTCGCGGGGGCCTTACGAAAGGAGACACAATGGCAGTAAAGGTTGCTATTAACGGCTTCGGTCGCATCGGTCGTCTGGCTTTCCGTCAGATGTTCGGTCATGAGGGCTCCGAGATCGTCGCTATCAACGACCTCACCTCTCCCGATATGCTCGCTTACCTGCTGAAGTACGACTCCACGCAGGGCAACTACGCTCGCGATCACGAGGTCGTTGCTGGCGAGGATTCCATCACCGTTGACGGCAAGGAGATCAAGATCTACAAGGAGGCCGACGCTAACAACCTGCCTTGGGGCGACCTTGACGTCGACGTCGTTCTCGAGTGCACCGGCTTCTACACCAGCAAGGCTAAGGCTCAGGCCCACATCAACGCTGGCGCCAAGAAGGTCGTCATCTCCGCTCCGGCCGGCAGCGATCTGCCCACCATCGTGTACAACGTCAACCATGAGACGCTGACCGCTGAGGACAACATCATCTCCGCTGCTTCCTGCACCACCAACTGCCTCGCCCCGATGGCCAAGGGTCTGAACGACTTCGCTCCCATCGTGTCCGGCATCATGACCACCATCCACGCCTTCACCGGCGACCAGATGCCGCTCGACGGCCCGCAGCGCAAGGGCAACTTCCGTCGCTCCCGCGCCTGCTCCGAGAACATCGTCCCGAACACCACGGGCGCTGCCAAGGCCATCGGCCTGGTTCTCCCCGAGCTCAACGGCAAGCTCATCGGTGCCGCCCAGCGCGTCCCGACGCCGACCGGCTCGCTGACCAACCTCTACGCCGTCGTTGACAAGAAGGTCACCGTCGACGAGGTCAACGCTGCCATGAAGGCCTACGCCGAGACCATCCCCGAGACCTTCGCCTACAACGAGGACCAGATCGTCTCCCGCGACATCGTCGGCGAGACCCACGGCTCCATCTTCGACGCCACTCAGACCATGTGCTCTGACCTCGGCAACGGCCAGACCCTCGTTCAGGTCACCTCTTGGTACGACAACGAGAACTCCTACACCTCTCAGATGGTCCGCACCATCAAGTACTTCGAGAAGTTCGTTGCTTAATTTAGCTTTTAGCGAATAGCTCGTTGAGCGTCTAAAGAAGGGCGCGGCCTTATAGGGCTTACACCCTAGGGTCGCGCCCTTTTTATAAGAAATCGTCTGCCGTAATGGGAGGCAGACACGTACGAAAGGTAGAAGCAAACATGGCCTTTACCAAGAAGACCGTCCGCGACATCGATGTCGACGGAAAGCGCGTTCTCGTCCGCGTTGACTTTAACGTGCCTATCAAGGATGGCGTCGTTGGCGACACCACCCGTATCAAGGCTGCCCTGCCCACCATCAACTACCTCGTTGAGCACAACGCTCGCGTCATCCTCATGAGCCACCTCGGCCGTCCCGAGGGCACCGGCTTCCAGCCCGAGCTGTCCCTCGAGCCCGTCGCCAAGAAGCTCGCTGAGCTCTCTGGTCTCGACGTTGCCTTTGTCGCTGACACCTACGGCGAGAAGGCTGCTGAGGCTGTCGCCGCCGTCGAGCCGGGTAAGGTCCTCGTTCTCGAGAACGTCCGTTTTGACAAGCGTGAGAAGAAGAACGATCCCGAGATCGCCAAGAAGCTCGCTTCCTATGGTGACGTCTTCGTTCTCGATGCCTTCGGCACCGCTCACCGCGCCCAGGGTTCCGTCGTGGGCCCCGCCGCTTACCTGCCTGCCGTCGCCGGCTTCTTGCTCGAGAAGGAGGTCGACACGCTGACCGGCATCTTCGCCGAGCCCGAGCGCCCCTTCGTCGCCATCGTCGGCGGTTCCAAGGTTTCCTCCAAGATCGGCGTTCTCGATCACCTCATCGACTCCGCTGACACCCTGATCATCGGTGGCGGCATGGCCTACACCTTCTTCCTGGCTCAGGGCCTGTCCGTTGGTCAGTCCCTCAAGGAAGAGGACTGGGTCGAGCGCGCCGGCGAGATGCTCAAGAAGGCCGAGGAGAAGGGTGTCAAGATCCTACTCCCCATCGACAACCGTGTTGCCGATCACTTTGGCGAGGACGCTGTCCCCGAGGTTGTTGCTTCCGACGCTATCCCCGACGATCGTGAGGGTATGGACATCGGTCCCAAGACCGAGGAGCTCTATGCCGAGGCTGTCAAGGGCGCCAAGACCGTGTTCTGGAACGGCCCCATGGGCGTCTTCGAGTTTGACAACTTTGCTCACGGCACCCAGGCTATCGCCGAGGCTCTCGCCGAGGCTGACTGCACCTCGATCATCGGCGGTGGTGACTCTGTCGCAGCTGTCAACAAGTTCAACCTGGCCGACAAGATGAGCTGGATCTCCACCGGTGGTGGCGCTTCCATGGAGCTCGTCGAGGGTAAGGCCCTGCCCGGAGTGGAGGCGCTTCTCGATGCCTAATCGCACCCTTCTTATCGCTGGTAACTGGAAGATGAACAACGACGTCGCCGAGGCCGCCAAGCTCGCCGACGAGCTGGCTCAGGCTCTGCCCGAGGTTCCGGCTGGCGTCGAGGTGCTCGTCTGCCCTCCGACCATCGACATCACCACGGTTCATGACCGCATTCAGGCTGCCCCCATCGCCCTCGGTGCACAGAACGTGTACTGGGAGGCCAAGGGTGCCTTCACGGGTGAGTCCTCTTGCGACATGCTCAAGTCCGCTGGCTGCACCTACTGCATCATCGGTCACTCCGAGCGTCGCGACTACTTCCACGAGACCGACGAGGACCAGAACAAGAAGGCCAAGGCTCTCGTTGCCGCCGGCCTTGTTCCCGTCTTCTGCTGCGGCGAGTCCCTTGAGGTCCGCGAGGCTGGCACCTATGTCGAGCACGTCGTGAACCAGGTCAAGGCTGGCCTTGCTGGTCTTGAGATCACCTGCCCCAAGCAGGTCGTCGTCGCCTATGAGCCCATCTGGGCCATCGGCACCGGCAAGACCGCTACCGCCGAGGATGCTCAGGAGGTCTGCAGCGCTATCCGTGAGACCCTCAAGGAGATGTTCGGCGAGGAGCTCGCCAACGGCATCCGCGTTCTCTACGGTGGTTCCGCCAAGCCCGGTAACATCGCCGAGCTCGTCGCCAAGCCCGACGTTGACGGCGCCCTCGTGGGCGGCGCTTCGCTCAAGGCTGCCGACTTCGCCTCTATGGTCGTCAAGGCAGGCGAGTAGGACATATGGCACAACGTCATCTTCCTGCACTCCTGATTATCATGGACGGCTGCGGCCTGGCTCCGGCTGATGGCGAGAACGCCGTCGCCGCTGCCAAGACGCCCTTCCTTGATGGCCTGTACGAGAAGTATCCTCACACCACGCTCGGTGCTTCGGGCGAGGACGTGGGCCTTCCCGACGGCCAGATGGGCAACTCCGAGGTGGGTCACCTCAACATCGGTGCCGGTCGCATCGTGTTCCAGGAGCTTTCGCGCATCAACAATGCCATCAAGGACGGCTCCATCGCCAAGAACGAGGTTTTCGTCAAGGCCATGGACGATGTCAAGGCTGACGGCAAGACTCTCCACCTCATGGGCCTTATGAGCCCTGGCGGCGTTCACTCCCACATGAACCACGTCGAGGCTCTGGTCAAGATGGCTGCCGAGCACGGTGTCAAGACCGTTCGCGTCCACGCCTTCATGGATGGCCGCGACGTTGACCCGCAGTCCGGTGCCGGCTACATGAGTGAGTTCTGCGCCTTCCTGGCTAAGATCTCCGAGGAGACCGGTTGCGACGCTCGCGTTGCCACCGTCTCGGGCCGTTATTGGGCCATGGACCGCGATAATCGTTGGGAGCGCATCCAGCGCGCCTACGACGTCATGGTCAACGCGTCCGATGCTGATACCGACCCCGTTGCCGGTATCAAGGCCTACTACGAGAAGGACCCGCGCGGCGACGAGTTCGTCGAGCCCTTCGCTGCCCACAACGAGGGCATTCACGAGGGCGACGCGGCCATCTTCTTCAACTTCCGTCCCGACCGCGCTCGTCAGATGACCCGCGTGTTCACGGACAAGGAGTTCGACGGCTTTGAGCGCGAGCAGATCAAGCTTTCGCACTTTGTGACGATGACCGAGTATGATCCGACGTTTGACGTCGAGGTCGCCTTCCCCAAGACGTTCCCCGAGAACGTCCTGGCCGACGTTATCGCCGCCAATGGCCTGAAGCAGCTGCACACCGCCGAGACCGAGAAGTACGCCCACGTGACGTTCTTCCTCAACGGCGGCATCGAGGAGCCCAAGGAGGGCGAGGAGCGCGTGCTCGTCGCTTCCCCCAAGGTTGCTACCTACGATCTGCAGCCCGAGATGAGCGCTCCCGAGGTTACCGAGAAGCTCGTCGCCGCCATCAACGAGGATCGCGCTGATTTCTACATCGTGAACTTCGCGAACTGCGACATGGTTGGTCACACCGGTGTCTTCGACGCTGCCGTTAAGGCCGTTGAGGCTGTTGACGATGCCCTGTCCAAGGTTGTCCCGGCGATTCTCGCCAAGGGCGGCTTTGCACTGATTACCGCCGACCACGGCAACGCCGATCACATGTTTGACGTTGCTTCCGACGGTTCCAAGCATCCGTTTACGGCTCACACCACCAACCGCGTGCCGTTCATCATCGTTGATGAGAAGGCCAAGCTCACCGGTATCGAGGACGGCCGTCTTTCCGATATCGCTCCGACCATGCTCACCATGGCTGGTATTGAGCCTTCCGCCGAGATGACGGGCCGCGTGCTCGCTACCGAGGCCTAATAGAAAACAAATACCGTTTTCTAGCAAGGGGGTTGTCCACAACCGGACAACCCCCTTTTTGGTATTTCTGCCATTTCCACCCCGTCCTTGAGTGGCAGGTAGGGGAGAGCGGGGGATTGTGGTACAGTACTGGAGTTTGAACTGTTCTATTAAGGAGCTTATCTATGGGTCCGTTCCAGATTCTTCTGTTTGTCGTTTGGGCTGTCTCTGCCGTGGCGCTGACGATTCTCGTCCTGATGCATTCCGGTAAGGG
>WGSR01000099.1 GCA_014871545.1 Collinsella sp.
CAAAGCCGAGCGCCACCGAGGTCTCGGGCTCCCACACCAACGACGGGTCGTTGACGTGCAGCTTATCGAGCGCGTCACGCAGGTTCTCGTAGTCCTTGTTATCGATCGGGAACAGGCCCGTATAGACCATGGGCTTGGCCTCGCGGTAGCCAGGAAGCGGCTCGGGGCAGGGATTCGACGCCCACGTGAGGGTATCGCCCACGCGAACGGCCTCGGGGTCCTTCAGGCCCGTGACCACGTATCCGACCTCGCCGACCGTCAGCGCGTCGACCGGGGTCTCGGCGGGACGCTTGACGCCCACGCCATCGACCAAAAAGTCGCCCTTTGCCTGCATCATGCGCAGGGTATCGCCCTTTTTGATTGAGCCGTCAAAGACGCGCACCGTGGCGACGACGCCACGATACTCGTCGAAGTACGAATCCAGGATAAGTGCCTTGAGCGGCGCGTTCGCATCGCCCTTGGGCGGAGAGATCAAAAAGACAATGGACTCCAGCAGATCGTGGATGCCCTCGCCGGTCTTGCCCGAGACACACACGGCATCATCGGCAGGGATCGCCAGGTCATCCTCGATCTCGGTCTTAACCTCGTCGGGGTGTGCCGAGGGCAGGTCGATCTTGTTGATGGCCGGCACAATGTCCAGATTGGCGTTCATGGCGAGCGTCGCGTTGGAGACGGTCTGCGCCTCGACGCCCTGCGTGGCGTCGACAACGAGCACCGCGCCCTCACAGGCTGCCAGCGAGCGCGAGACCTCATAGGTAAAGTCCACGTGGCCCGGCGTATCGATCAGGTTGAACTGATACGTCTCGCCATCGTCGGCGTCATAGGACACGCGAACGGCATTGGACTTGATCGTGATGCCGCGCTCGCGCTCGATATCCATGGTGTCGAGCAGCTGCGACTCCATGTCGCGCTCGTCGACGGTATGGGTGAGCTCGAGAATGCGGTCACTGATCGTGGACTTGCCATGGTCGATGTGCGCAACAATCGAGAAGTTGCGGATGTGGGAAATGTCAAATGAAGTATTCATGCGGACTATCTTACCCGAGCGGTACAAAAAATGGAGCCTGTTCCATAAAACAGGCTCCATTTATGCGCGTAATCTGTGTGGTGTGAAATTTACAACTTAGGCGTTGATGCTGTTCACGAGCTTGGCAAGACCGGACTTGCGGTTGGAAGCCTGGTTCTTGTGGATAACATGCTTGGCGGCAGCCATGTCGAGACGCTTGGTAACGGTCTTGAGGGCAACCTGGGCCTTCTCGGCGTCGCCCTCGGCGACGGCGGACTGGACGTGCTTGGTCAGCGTCTTGAGCTCGGACTTGACAGCCTTGTTACGCATGCGAGCTGCCTCATTGGTGCGGATACGCTTCTTCTGAGACTTGATGTTTGCCACTTCTGGAGTTCCTTTCGAGTTCCTTGCAAAAAATGTATGACACCTCTGAGACACGGTGAGGTCATGCAAGCGCCTACTATAGCACGCTCCCCCTCAAAGGGATAGAACGAATTTGTCAAATAGGCAGGTATCATCACGATTTTCTCAAGATGTTCGTAATCCAGAGCAAAAGCGCGGTCTGAGAATCGGCCGAACCCTTGAGCGCGAGCTCCACATCGACGGCACCCTCGAGCGCGGCAACGAGCTCGGTCATCGAAAAACGACGTGCCCAGGTAAGGTGATTCTTGACCTGCCAGGCCTGAAGCTTGAGCGTCGCGGCGAGCTCACGCCCCTGTCCACGCCCATCGAGCGCCTTGGCGACGATCAGCTCACGGATGCGACCGCATAGCAGCGTGTAGGTCCACACGTAGCTCTTGGAGGGCAGAATCTTAAAGAGCTCGAGCGAACGCCGCATATCGCGAGCCGAGACGGCGTTGAGGAAGTCCCAAGGCTGGACTTCGGCCGTGCGCACGATCCAGCGTTCCACATCGGAAAGCTCAATTTGCGGTGCCTCGACCATCTGAGCGAGCTTGGCCAAGTCGTTATCGAGCATGCGGGTGTTTTCACCCGAACGCGAGACGAGCTCCTCGGCGGCCGCCGTCGAGATCGACTTGCCGTGCTGCGTCGCCATCTGCTGCACGCGGCGCGGTAGCTCCCAGCGCTTGGTGCCGGAGCAATCGATCACGGCCTTCTTATCGATCTTGGCGATCGCCTTATACAGGCGTGTGTTCTTGGCAAGCGAGTCGGCAATGATGAGGCAGACCGTTGTGGGGCTGGGACTCGCCAAATACTCGACAAGCGGCTCCGAGACCGCCTTGGCGAGCTTTGAACAGCCATCAAGGATTACCAGGCGAAACTCGCTGCCCATCGGAAAGGTGTTAAGCGATCCGATAATCGACTCGATATCGGGGTCTTTGGTCATATCGCGCTCGTCGAGGTTGAACTCGACCATGCCCGTCTTTTCCAGACGCGCTTTCATACGCGAGACCGCGTGATCGCGCTTGACGCCGTCGGTACCGACGATCAGATATGCCGGCAGCAGACCGATTTCGGACATTGCGCTCCCCTCCCGCAGGCCTTCGTATTCGTTCCGTGCCATTCTAGCCCAGGGGCCCACCACACGCCAACGACGTCGTCACGGTCGCTGGCATCGCATCGTAAAGCCCTTCGCGGTCGGCGTGATGGTGATATCGCCGTGTTCGATAGTGCACGCGAACACACCGCCCGCTTCCTTAACGGCATCGATGCAGGCATCGGACGGATGGCCGTATCGATTCCCCTCGCCCGCGCTCGCGAGGGAAAGCTCAGGCTTCAGGACGTCCAGCGACTCACCATCGACTGAAACCTTAGAGCCGTGATGCCCAAGTTTAAGGACATCGATATCCCCCACCTCCTGCACGAATTCCCGTTCTTGGTCGAGCTCGGCATCACCGGTGAGGAGCATACGCAGGCCCTTGCCTTCCTGAATATAAGAGAGCAGCAGGACAAGCGAGTCCTCATTTCCCTCGCCATCCACGGACTCGAATGGCCACATCACGCGAGCGCAAAATGAGCCGATGTCGACCGTATCCCCACGGCGCACCTGCCGATACTCCACGCCAGGTCGGTTCAATACTTCGGCAGGAGCATCCTCCAGCGCATCCGCCGCCACGGCAATCGTTCCGACCGAAAACTGTTCGAGCACGGCAGGCAGACCACCCCAGTGGTCCTCATCCCAATGCGTCACAAAGACGGCATCGATATGGTGCACGTTATTGCGAACCAACGCCGCCACCACACGCTCGTCGAGCCCGCAGTCGCCGAGCGCTACTGCGCCGCCCTCGCGGATAAGAATCGCATCGGCCTGGCCCACATCGAGTACCGTCACCGAAGGCGGAGCGAATCGATCCCAAAAGACGTACGGAATCGCAGCCAAGAGCACCAGACATGCAAGCCCCACCGCCATAGGGAGTGCACGGGGACGCGGCCACCAGACCAGCAGGGCCGCCAGCAAACACGGCACTAGGTAAATCCACACGCTATCGGGCGGCACGCTCACGGATGCACCCGGCACGGCGGCAAACAGCTGCTCGAAGAACAGCGCGCAACGGGCGGCAATCATGGGCACAACGAGCGCCCAAGCCCGCAACGGTCCCACGAGCGAAAAGGGAACCAGCACGATCGACACAGCAAGCAGTACGCTCACCACCGGACCAATGACCGCATTTGCCAACGGAGCAATGAGCGAGAACGTACCGAAGGCAGGAATGGTAATGGGGAGCGTCCCCAACTGCGAGCACAGTGTGACGGAAAGCATACTGGCAATGCCCGATGGCACACCCAGCTCACCCAAAGCGTAGGAGGCGTACGGGCAAAAGCACAGGATGGCAAAAACGCTGGCACATGAAAGCTGAAAGCCTATCTCGAACAGCACCGTCGGCCGCAGTAGCACAAAGATGGACATGGTTGCGAAGAGTGCCGATGCGCCGTGCCGGCGACGCCCCGCGCCGTTTACGACAAGCGTCGTGAACACCATGCAGCACGCGCGCACGGCCGAGGGAGACGCGCCCGTAAAAGCAGCGTAGCCCACAAGCGTTATCGCCAATATCGCCCGCTGAAGACCACGTGAGCACCGAGTCTTTTGCAATACACCCTCGATTACAAACCCCACGATAGCCAAATGGCTGCCCGAGACGGCGATTAGATGCGCCGTTCCCGTCACCGAAAACCAGTCGCCCGCCGGTTGGGCGTGCAGCTCGGCCGAACGACCGCAGACGACACCGGCTATGAACGCACGCGCCGGGTCGGTCGCAGGCGCGATGGACGCAAGCAGCCCATTTCGCAGCCGAAGCAGCGGCCCCGGAGAGCCCTCATCGACCGATAAAATCCGAACGGCTTTTACCTTGCATACCTCGCCTCGGAGCACACGCGATCGTCCATACGCATCGTTCTCAAAACGTGAAACGCGACCGATAACACGCATGTGCGCCCCGACCCTGAGCTCGCGGTCACACGATAGGCGAACCGTTGCCAAGTTCTTGCCGTCCGCGCGTGCCTCGCAGGTATAGGAATACACGTCGTCGTTTATGGATGGATCACCCTGCACGACCAACTCAAGGCTGCTTGCCGCTCGAGCGTCGAGCGCCTTCGAGGCGCTTAGCGCGCCCACAGCCCACCACGCCGAGACGACCGCTCCCGCCACGAGACCGACGGACGCGGCATACAACCACCGCTTCCAAGGGGCAAGCCGCGCACAAGATTGAGCCAGCACAACGAATACCGCCGCCGCGACGGGAATGGCCCATAGCGGCCCGACCGCCGGCGCCTGCTCCCTCAGCAGCGCATCAGCGGTCACGTTGAGCACCAAGGCGCAGCTCATGCACATGCCGGCACACAGGGCCATCGTCCACGGCATCAGGGGCCGCGGAGGCATCACATGCTCGCGCTCGGTCGCACTCATACGCAGATGCAATCTTTGATTTTGGCAAGCTTCTTCTCGCCAATTCCCGACACACGCATCAGATCGTCAACCGAGGCAAAAGCACCGTTCTTTGTCCGCTCATCGATAATCGACTGGGCCATGGAGGGGCCGATGCCCGAAAGCGTCTGTAGCTCTGTCGCGCTTGCTGTATTGATGTTTACTAGGCCTGTTGCGCCACTCACGCCCGATGATGCGAAAGCCCCGCCATCAACACCGGCTTCCGCAATGGACGTCTGCTGCTCCCCTACCGCTGGAACGTGAATCTTCTGTCCATCGACGACCTTAGATGCCCGATTGAGCCCCGTAACGTCTGCCTCGGGCGCCAGCCCGCCGGCGGCATCGATCGCCTGGGATACCCGTGCCCCGTCTTTGAGCCTGTATACACCGGGCGACACAACGGCGCCATCAACATCGACATAAACCTCTGCCGCGGCAGAAGCCTTAGTCGAAGAACCTTCGGATGTCTTTCCGCTCGAGGCATCACCGGATCCCGGCTCCACCAACGAGCCCGTACCGTCAGTGCGCTCAAACGACACACCGCCGGCACCGCCGCCAAGGTTCGCCATCGCCAAGCCGCTCGCCATCGCAATGACGACCAGTATCGCCATCACCACTGCCTTATGACCGAGCAGCTTGTCCGCCAAGCGGTCCATCCGTTTGACCCGTTCGTGTTGTTCGCGCTGCGCCATAGCAAAACCTCCCAACACCATCGTGTCAGGAAAGGAGTTCCGCAACAGCCACGCTCCAAAACCGGTTTTAGCGGTCAAACCAAAAACCGACCAAAACCTTGCACAAATCTGTCCATTTATTCAGGCACACGTCAGCAAATGAACACTTAGCCGCAAAATGCCCAGATAGCAAAAGACCGACGATGCAGGCGCATCGTCGGTCTATGCACAAAATTACTCGTGATCTTGGTAAATCTCACGCGGAGCAAGCTCCGAATGTTTGCGTTTTAAGGTCTTAGGGGCCTTATACGTGTTGCTCTCGAAGTCGATGTACTCGGTCTGCTTGAGCAGGCGCTCGATCATCTCCTCGTGATCGAACAACTCCCAGGCCTCATGCACGGCATCGAGTTTAGCGTGCGTCTCGGGACGGCGCGGCATAAACAGCGTGCAGCA